>VGAH01000006.1 GCA_016870945.1 Actinomycetota bacterium
AACGGGTAACAAGTAGAGGCACATCAAACGATTTACCGTTATAGGTCACGAGCGCTTCGCACTGAGAAATCAAGGCGCTGACTTCTTCTAACATTGCTTTCTCACCTGAATATTTGGTTAGTACGTACTGCGTTACCTCTACTTCACCTTCACGCATGTAGGCAAAACCGATGTTGAAGGCGACGGTGCCACTACCGCCAGATAGGCCAGTCGTTTCAGTGTCAATTGCCAACAATGACTCAAGAGGAGTTTGCTCACCCAACATGGGCTCGAGGTCTACTTCGGCCAGTGCACTACAGCTAGGGCGCTCTTTTGATAGCGCCATTGATTCGGTAACGATTTTGATTAGCCCATCAGCGATCAGTTCACCGTGTAATTCGTGGGCAATCTCTTCGTCACTGGCGATGGGGCTTTTGAGCAAAGTGCGATCTAACCGCTAGTTAAAAGACGTAGCACGCGCAGGGCGCTTTGCTTTGGTGACGAATCACCAGATTGCTCGACAGCCAATATCGGGCCAATGCATGCTGGGCAACCGAAGGCACACTCGCAACCGTTTACGAGGTCGATCGCAGCAGTGATCGTGCGCCCTTGCATGTCAAAGAGCGGCTGCGAAAGCCCAATGCCGCCTGGGTAATTGTCATAAACATAGATAGTCGGGTTAAACGGAATCTTTTCATCTAGCACATCCACCCGCTGGCCATCGTTGTCTTGAATCTGTGCACCACCGCCTGACCCAACGGTTGCAGACCAAGTAGCAGAGCTATCGCCAACCGAATGCCCAAGGTCGCGTCTTTCTGACATCGTCAACAAAGTGGCGACTGAGTGAATTGCGTAACCAGCACCTAAGAAACCGTCTAGGGCTTGCCAGCGATTCGCGAACTCGCGTTCTAAGTCGAGCGGGTCGATACGCCACCAAACTGCCGTGGTGTGAATTTCTTGGTCGGGAACTTTGATGTTGCCGTACCCGACGTTTTCGTGGGTGTAATAACGGATTTTCTTGTACCCGGGTATGTGTCTGACCAAGTGAACTTCACCAGTAGTAGCACCCCCACTTCTGCAAGGTGTGGTGGCGAATTCATCAATGACTTTGAGCTTGGTGTAGTCGATCGCATCTGTGTAGTAATCGGCGTCGGTTTTGGTTACGAAGGCCTTTCGACCCTCCCAATCGAGGCGCTCGACCTGCCAGGGTTGGGCTTGCACCATGTATATGGCGCCCTCGTAGATCGTCATGGGCGCTGATGAATAGTCGACCTCGGCAATGACGTCTTTCTTGCCGTCAGTGGTGTCGATGACGACAAAGTTGCCGTCTGCCACTGACCGCAAACTCACAGAGTTCGCGGGGTAAGAATCACTTGACCAATGCCAGAGATCGCCCTCTTGGTGAAGGACCTCTTTTTCTTGCAAGAACCGCAAGATGGGCAAAACCTCAGAGGTGCCAAAGCGTTCATTTGATTCGAAAGGCAGCTCGAACGCTGCGCACTTAACGTGCTCGGTCAAAATCAACTCTTGATCAGGGTCGATTTGGGCGTGTTCAGGGCTCGCTTGGGTAAAGAAGTTTGGGTTTCGCACGATGAACTGGTCAAGAGGGTCACTGGTTGCAACTAGGACTCCAATTGCGTCTTGATTACGTCGGCCGGCCCGTCCAAATCTTTGCCACGTGCTAGCAATCGTGCCTGGGTAGCCGTTCAATATGCAGGCGTCCAAAGAGCCAATATCTACGCCAAGCTCAAGGGCAGATGTCGCAATCACGCAGTCAATATCGCCAGCTCGCATTAACTTTTCGGTGTTGCGGCGTTCGGTCGGTAGATACCCACCTCGATACGCAAATATTCGATTTGGGCGTCGTGGGTCTGCGTCAAATGCATCCTTAAGATATTTGGTGATTACTTCGACAGCTAACCGCGTGTTAGCAAAGACTATTGATTTGAGTCCAGCCTTAGTAAACAGTTTTGCCAGTGAGGTCACTTGTGATCTTGAAGATTTACGAATTCCTAAAGCCGGGTTTACCACTGGGGGGTTCCACAAGTAGATGTGAGTGGCACCTTTGGGCGCGCCACTTTCGGTTACTGCTTTAACGGGCTCGCCAATTAAACGTTCAGCAAGCTCGCGTGGGTTTGCAATTGTGGCCGATGACATCAAGTACGTGGGCTTGACTTGATAGAATTCACAAATTCGTTTCAGCCGTCGAATGACATTAGCCATGTGAGAACCAAACACGCCTCGGTAAGTGTGTAGTTCGTCAATTACCACGAATTCAAGATTCTCGAAGAATTGTGCCCACTTGGTGTGGTGGGGTAGTACCCCTACATGCAACATGTCGGGGTTAGTGACCACGATGTCGCCTTTGGTGCGCACTGCCACTCGCGCATCTGAGGGGGTGTCGCCGTCGAAGGTGTAAGCGCGCAAGTCGAGTTTTGCGGCTTCGTTCATTTCAAGAATCTCTGCTACTTGGTCTTGCGAAAGTGCCTTGGTCGGGAACAAATAAAGCGCTTTCGATCGCTTGGTAAGTACTGATTGCATAACCGGCAGGTTGTAACAAAGAGTCTTGCCTGAGGCGGTTGGTGTGACGATGACTGTGTTTTCACCCTGGGTGGCGTGACCCCAAGCAGCTACTTGGTGGCTATAGAGCTCGGTGATTCCGCGGGAATTGAGAGCTGCGACTAAACGTGGGTCAACATCGCTGGGTATTGGCTGCAGATTTGCAGCTATCGCAGGTTTTGTGAATTGGCTGGTTATGCAGCCAGAACCAAGGTGCTCGATTTCACCGAGCAGTTGGCTGGTGGTCTGGGTGGGCAAGGTGCCTCCGTGAGGGGTTGGGGGGTTCGAACGTGTGTTCGAACGATACGCCCCACCCGCCCAGACCTTCCAACAGCGACGCGGGCCTAGCTAATGCCGAAGAGTGCCTCCAGCGGGTTCACCAAGAAGTACAAAACGAAGGCCAGCGTCACTACCCACATGACCCACGGGATCTCCTTAGCTTTGCCCTGGACGATCTTTATCACCGTCCAAGAGATGAAGCCGGCCCCGATTCCATTGGTGATCGAGTAGGTGAAGGGCATTAGCGCAATCGTCAAGAAAGCGGGAATGCCAATCGCGTAATCGCTGAAATCGATCTTGCGGATCTGCAGCATCATGAAGAACCCAACTAGAACCAAAGCCGGTGTCGCAGCTTCGAATGGCACCACCGTTACAAGTGGCGCGATGAACATCGCCACCAAGAACAGCAAGCCGGTAACTATCGCTGCGATACCCGTGCGCGCCCCGTCGGCCACACCGGTAGCACTTTCAATGTATGAAGTGTTAGACGAAGCGCTCGCAGCCCCACCGGCAACTGCTGCTAGTGAGTCGACGACCAAGATTGATTCAAGGTGCGGCACTTTGCCGTTCTTGTCCACCAAGTCGGCCTCGTTCGCAATTGCAAACGTCGTGCCCAAGGTGTCAAAGAAGTCGGTAAGCATCAGACTAAATACCGCCAACCCAGCAGCTATCGCACCTATCGCTGTGAAAGCGCCAAACAGGCTGAACTTGCCAAGTAGCTGAAAGTCTGGTGCCGCAAAAATCGTTGACGGAATAACTGGCACATTGAGCTGCCAGCCCGCAACATTTTCTTGGGTGCGACCGCCAACGGCAAATACACTTTCAACGATGATCGCGATTACCGTGGTCACGATAATGCCAATCAACAGCGCACCTTTGACTTTTCTGGCTAATAAGGCTATTGTTAGTAGCAAGCCAATTACGAAAATGAAGATTGGCCAACCACTTAGCTCACCGTTGATGCCAAATGTAATTAGTGGCGCGCCCGTTCGAACTATGCCTGCATCTACTAAACCAATCACGGTTATGAACAAACCGATACCGACGCCGATTGCGTACTTCAGGCCATCTGGAATAGCAGTAAACACTGCTTGCCGAAAACCTGTAAGTACCAATACCAATATGAGTAGGCCTTCGAGCACAACGATTCCCATGGCATCTGCCCACGTCATCTGAGGTGCAAGTGAGTAAGCCACCACCCCGTTTAGGCCAAGACCCGCGGCTACGGCTAATGGCATTCGCCCGAATACACCCATAGCGATGGTGAGAACACCAGCCACTAAGGCCGTTACAGCGGCCACTGCCGTGATTGCTACGGCAACGTCGGTCAACCCACCAACTAGCTGGCCGTTCTTGTCAGGTGCTGTGCCAATGATCAGTGGGTTCAGTACAACGATGTAAGCCATCGTTACGAAGGTGACGAAGCCACCACGAACTTCTCTTGGCCACGTCGAGCCGCGTGAGCGCAGGTTGAACCAGCGCTCGATCGGCGTTACATCTGCAGTCTTTACCCCAGCTTCAGCCACCGTTCATCTCCTCTTTGGGGAAGTTCATGGGGAAGGGCGTTTTTGGTGGGGAAAAAGTAGGCCTAATTCATCGGCAAAACGTGCGACGCGCGGTTTATATGTGAGCTTTCTATGACTTGTTCGTAATGCCTGAATTCAGAGTGGCGCTTGTGAAATTTGGGGTAAGAGTTACCCCGGGTCTCTTGTTTGGGTGGCCGCTGATGTTTGGGTGGGCGCTGAGGGGCTGGGCAGAGCCCTAGGCGATGCGTTTGCCCGCAATGCTGTCTTCGAAAATGTAAACCCTACTTGATTGCTCCCAAACTGAGACCTCGTACAAGGTGCTTTTGTGCGAGCCAGCCGACGACTACGACCGGCAGCGCCGCCAGAGTCGCTGCCGATGAAAGAACGGCCAAGAAAAAGCCTCGGCCATCGACGAAGCTCGCTAAGAATGGGGGAGTCGTTTTGGCCGTGGCCCCGGTGACCAACGTTGCAATGAAATATTCGTTCCACGCAAAGATGAAGCAAATCAGCGCGGCAGCCACAATGCCGGGGATGGTAATCGGCACGACGATTCTTACAAGTTCGCGAATTATGCCTGCCCCATCTATTCGCGCTGCCTCTGTAACTTCTTTAGGAATTTCCATGAAGAAGGACCGAAGCATCCAGATAGCTAAAGGAATGTTAATCGCAGCGTAGATTATGGCAAGTGCCCAAACATTGTCTAGGAAGCCCAAATTCTTAAGGATCAAATACAGCGGCAAAATTCCGGCCGCTACTGGTAAGAAGCGTGTTGAAATTAAGAAAAAAAGTGTGTTTTGTGATTGTTTGATTTCACGCACGCTTAACGCATAAGCGGCAGGAATACTAAGAAGCATTACCACGACGGTTGAGCCAATGCTCGCAACAACCGAGTTCCAGAGGTAGGCAAGCATTCCTCTTTGTGCCACCAGTTCGTAGCCGGCCAAGTCTGGTGAAAAAAGAAACTTTGGTGGATTTGCAGTCGCGTCAAATTCTGACTTGAACCCGTTTAAAATAGTCCAGAAGACGGGAAATATAAAAATAATAACTAGAACCCAAGTCGCGATTGTAAGCAAAACGTTGGGTCTTTGATGTCTCAAGCTCGCACCCCTCTTGTGAAAACAGAGAAAAGTGTTCTAAGAGCCAGAGTCGCTAAGACAATAGTGATGACTACGACTATGACCCCGTAAGCAGCAGCTTCGCCCACATTTAGGCCGATGAAGGCCCTTTCATAAAGCAAATATGACAAAGTTTTGGTCCCGCCGGTTCCCTTGGTAAGAATCGCAATCGGGTCAAAAACTTGCAGCAAGATGATGGTGCCAAGAAGAATAGCAATCTCAAAGTAGACGCGAAGGTGAGGCATCGTTATCAATTGAAATGTCTTCCAAGTGCTGGACCCATCTACGGCCGCAGCCTCTAAGACTTCCTGGTCTTGGCTCTGTAGACCGGCAAGCAGAATAAGCATCATAAAAGGGGTGAATTGCCATGCAAGAACGATGACGATAGAAACCATCGGGTAGTCGGTTATCCAAGCAGGTTCTGGTAACCCCAAAAGCCCTGCAAAGTAGTTGACCGCACCAATGTTCGTATCAAACATTGAGAACTTCCAAGAAAGAGCTGCTGCAGCTGGCATAACTAAAAATGGTGTGATTATGAGTGTCCGGGCCAGCGCGCGACCTTTGAATTTTCGATCCAAGAGCAGAGCAAAGAGCAGACCCAAAAGCAGTGACGAGACCACGGCCATCGTTGTCATGGTTATGGTCGCAATCAATGCTGGAATCAAGTCTCCAGAGGAGAAGACGGTGGCATAGTTTTCAAGACCCACAAACTGGCGATCTGCAGGCTTGAGCAAATTCCAATTTATGGACGAAAAGACGATGGTTAACAAAAAGGGCAGCTGAGTAAGAATGATGACGAAGATGACTGCGGGGTATAGCAGTCCCTTTAGTTTCGCTTTATCTGCAGTCTTCTTTGTAGTCGACTTGGCCTTCTGCAGGAACAGACGTACCTCCCTGAGATCTCGAGAAAACCATAGCCGTGCTGAAAAGGCTGGCACCCAGGTGGTCTACTTCTAGACACACCTGGGTGCCAGATCGCTCAAACAATAATTACCCAATTTGCATGGGGTAATTACTTCTGCGCGTCACCCGCTTTCTGGGCGATTTCTTGCCCCTTATCGAGTGCTTCCTTCACGGTTATTCGCCCAGCAACTGCATCCGCGACCAGTTGTGCCACCTGATTTCCAACATCTTGGAACTCAGGAATCGACACGTACTGAATACCGACCCACGGCTGAGGGTTTACCCCAGGTTGGTTCGGGTTGACCGAGCTCATCACTTCAAGAGTGATGGGTGCGTACGCGGCAGCAGCTTCTTTGTAGTTGGGGTTCTCGAACGTGGAAGTACGTGACCCTGGGGGTACGCGGTTCCAGTCCAAAGTTTCACCCACTAGTTGGTGATATTCCTTACTTGTCGCCCAAGTAATGAAATCAGCCGCGGCATCGACGTTTTTGGTCGTCTTTGGAATTGCCAGTGACCAAGCCCATAGCCAGCCAGAGTTTTTCGTCTTGACCACCGGGGCGTAGACATAACCCATCTTGCCCTTGACTGGTGAGTCATCTGACTCAAGTAAGCCGGCAAGGCTGGTTGCGTCGTACCACATAGCAAAGTCACCGTTCTTCATACCGTTTAGGCACTCATTGAAGCTATAGGACAGCGGGTCTTTCGGCCCGGCAGTTTCCAATAGATCTTTGTAGAAGGTGATTGCTTGGGTGAACTCGGGTGAGTTCACTCCGGCTTTCCAGTCCATGTCGTACCAGTTGCCACCAAAGGTCTGAACCATGGTGGTGAGTACGGCAAAGGACTCGCCCCAACCTGGCTTACCACGCATACAGATGCCATTGACTTTGTCGCTTTTGACCTTCTTCGCGATCTCAGCCACCTCTTGCCATGTTGGTTTGTTTGGCACGGTTAAGCCTGCTGCCTCGATGATCTCTTTGTTGTACATGAGAATCGAGGATTCACCATAGAACGGAACCGCATAGAGCTGTCCTTCGTAAGAAAGGGCGTCTCTAACTGGCTTGATGATGTCGTCAACGTCGTACTCCGGCGTTCCGACATAAGGAGTGAGATCGGTCAGCCAGCCATTGGCGGCCCATTGCGGAACTTCATATGAGCCAATCGTGACTACGTCGTACTGACCTGCACCACTTGCGATATCCGCAGTAACAGAACTACGAAGATCGCCCTCCTCCATGATTTGGAAAACGACATCTACGCCCGGGTTCTGCGCCTCGTACTCAGCTGTCAGTTGTTCCATATCTTTCATCTGTCCGTTATTAACCGTTGCTACCGTGATAGTTACCGGTGTAGCGGCTGTTTCCGTTGTGGTTGTCTCGGCTTCTTCAGCGGTATCAGTACCCCCGCCACAAGATGCTGACACGAGGGCAGCAGTAAAGAGTGCTGCTGCTGCACCCAACCACGGTGCTTTTCTTTGTCGCATTTCCCTCCTCGAAGGCGCAGCTGGTTTCATGGGATATGACGCCTTACTGCAGCCTTGAAGTGCAAACGATTCAGCAAGAGAAGATGTGCGTCAACTCAGATTTATAACGGTTTCGTAACAAAGCGCCTCACTAGTTGACTCACATCCCTGGACAACGTCAGCGCTGTGGGCGCAACTAGTCGCTGAGTAGGCGACTTAAGGCAACTTTTGTTCCGTTTTGGCGAATGTCCTCTAACCTCATGGTAAATTCGCGGACGAATCTCTGAGAATCAGCTAAATCACCGAAGAGATTTACATCTTTCAGGAAAGCTATCACCTCCGACTTGCTACGCTGAGCGAGTTGCGTCACTAAATCTTTTTGTGAGTCCAACACTTCTATCGGGGTGCCTTGCTCGTCTATGCCTTCTGCATAGCGCGCCCAACTGGCAGTAATTGCCGCTGCGAATCTAATAGAACCCTCGTGATTCAGTTGATGTTTGATTACAGGTACGAGCCACTGAGGTATTCGATCCGAAGTGTACGCACATAATCTGGAAATCGTGTCAGCTATATAAGGATTTTGAAATCGAATAATCAGATTCTTACGGTAAGAATCGATATCAAAGTTTCTGATTGATTCGAGAGTCGGCATTGCCTCCTCTTGCATATAACGAGATAACAAAGCTTGAAGTAGCTCGTCTGAGGCGGCTTCATGGACGAAGCGATAGCCCATCAAGTAGCCAAAGTAAGCGAGTGCTTGGTGACTCAAATTAAGAAGCCTTAACTTCATGAGCTCAAAAGGCATTACGTTCTTGACCATCAAACAACCCACGCGTTCAAATTCCGGTCTTCCTTGTGTGAAGTCATCTTCGATAACCCATTGAAAATAGTCTTCGCTTAGCACAGGTGCCTCATCTATCAAGCCCAAGTCATCGCGAACTTCATCACAAAAACTCTGGGTAAGAACAGGCGTTATGCCGTCAACCATAGTATTTGGAAAGCTCACGTTTTCTTCAATCCAAGGCCACAATTCGGGGTGCTTGGCGACTGTGAATTCCTGTAACATTTTCTGCAAGACCACGCCATTGTTTTGCACGTTGTCGCAAGACATGAGAGTTAAGCCAGGTAGTCCGTGTTCTTTTCGTAGTTTGAAAGCGGCGCTTAGGTAGCCGTAGACGGTCAATGGCGGGGAATCGGGCACCATTTCTTGGACTATCAAAGGGTTCTCAAAATCAAATTCACCGGTTGATGGAATCTTGTTGTATCCACCTTCGGTTATCGTGAACGAAATGACTTTTGTATTTGGCGAAACGAGAGTGTCGATGCAGGCTTGCGACCCTTCCCTTGCTAGTTGATAGTCCACTAGGCTGCCGATGAGTCGAGTTCGCGAAGTGCCATCGGTGCCCTTGTTGACTAGCGTGTAGAAGTGATCCTGAGCCCTTAGCTGCTTGCAGAGTTGTTCGTCCGACTCAAGTAATCCGATTCCGCAAACACCCCACTTGAGGGCTTCAGGGTCTTTGGGATTCAAGTTGAGAAGTTCATGTAGTGCCATTGCTTGGTGTGCCCGATGAAAGGCACCCACACCGAAATGGGCCACACCAGAAAGGATTTTTTTTGGGTTATACGTGGGGGTTTCGACATGTGAAGGCAGGGTGGCTAGCGAGTCTTGATTTAGTCGCAGCAAGCCCTCTCGGCTTTCAGTAATTTTAGGTTTAGGTGAGCCTTTTGCCGGTCGGGGAGTCCTCGAAAAGATACGTCCGGGTTGGCTTTACCTTTACCCTCGAGCCCCGTGTCAATTTTGTGTCACCTGGTACTCGCACGATTAATGAAACTGGGGCTCCGACTTCACTTGGTGTCTTTCCATAGAGGTAGGCATCAGCGCCCAGCTCTTCCACTAGGTCGATTTCCATCGGTATTCCCTCTGCGTTCACAGTGAGGTCTTCGGGGCGCATGCCCACCATCACGCTTTTAGCGTTATTCAGGTTGTTAATCGCTGACCGCTCAATGGGTATCGGAAAACCGGCCACAACTGCGTTTCCGTCAGCAATCGAACTCGAAACCAAGCTCATTGCTGGCGAGCCGATGAAGCCCGCAACAAAGGCATTACTGGGTGATTCATATAAAGCTCTTGGGGTATCTACTTGCTGTAGGACGCCATCTAGCAGCAGGGCGACTCGATCACCCATGGTCATTGCTTCTACTTGGTCGTGGGTGACGTAAACAGTCGTGACACCAAGTCGCCTTTGCAATTCGGCAATTTGGGTTCGAGTTTGTACTCTTAGCTTGGCATCTAGATTGCTTAGTGGCTCGTCCATCAAGAAGACTTGCGGTTCGCGAACGATTGCTCGACCCATCGCTACTCGCTGGCGCTGTCCGCCTGAGAGTGCCTTCGGTCTTCTGTCTAAGTAGGGCTCAAGGTCAAGAAGTTTTGCCGCGTCTTGTACTCGTTTGTTGATTTCGGACTTACTGACCTTTTGAATCTTTAGGGCAAACGCCATATTTTCTGCAACAGTCATGTGTGGGTAGAGTGCATAATTTTGAAAGACCATGGCAACATCGCGGTCTTTTGGTGCAATGCTGGTTACGTCTCGCTCACCGATTCGAATTGAGCCCCCGTCCACCGGCTCTAGGCCAGCCAGCATGCGCAACGACGTGGACTTACCGCACCCAGAGGGGCCAACCAACACCAAGAATTCGCCGTCGTTGATATGCAGATTTAGGTCATCTACAGCGGGTTGTTTAGTGCCTTCGTAGGTTCTAGTGGCGTTAACGAACTCAACTGCTGCCATTTGCTACCCCCTTGTTTACGACGTAGCCCCAGTCAACCACAGCGTGGCTGACAGTCCCCTTTTCGCCGGTTATCTTGATTTTGTTAGGCCCGTCTGGCTCGATGTTGGTGACTGCTTCGGTTGAGTCAGGCCACTGGGCCACCCCTTGTACCGACCGAATTTTCACGGTCTCGTTGGCCGTGAATTCACGCACCGTCGCAATACCTTCGTTAGCCAGTGGCTTTTCTCGAGATTTGGTAACGCTGTGTGAGAAATACGAGCAGACATCTTCAAAACCAATTCGACCCAGGTGGCGTGAGTTCCATGGCGCTTGAGAGCGACCGCCATTTGAGATCCACATCAAGGTGCCAGGTAGGTCTTGAGGGTTCTTTAATGAAAACCACAAATACCCATCAAGCGTGGCGGCAGTCCATGTGAGCCCACCAGGGGAGGCCTCGTTTACGTACATGACCAAGTCTTCGTGCCCTGGCTCGGTTGGGTAGCAAGACATGTCCAACGTGCCACCGTCTGTCAGGGGAATCTCAGCTAACTTCGAAAAAACCGCCCCACTTTTAAGAATCTGTCTCTCACCCTGAGCTGGGTCACTAAATACACCCGGGTAAACACCGGCCCACCTGATGGGGCTTGAGCTGATTCGTGATCCTCCTTTGGGCATCTTCGAGAAATCGATGATGGGGTGCGTGCCAAATGACCACTCGCCCTCGACACCGCTGATGGTGAATTCTTGATAAAACGCATTGTGATCGTCTTTGACACTGACTTCTTTAGTTACTACTGGCTTGGCGCCGGTTGAGCCCTGTGCTAAGTCGGACGGGGTAATTCGCAAGATAAGTCTTTCAGCAAAGCTTTCTTCTATTTGCCAGGGGTCATTGGCTACTTCGCCGTGGTAAGGCAGATCCCCGTGTGGCCCAAAAGGCATGCACCAAAAATCACCTCGAAGAACACCTAGCAAGTCAGGGATTCCATCGAATTCACCTCGCTGCCAAGGTGATATCGAATATGGCGAAACCGTGCGCCCGTCGAGTTTGAAGTGCACCGGTGCGGTGTGGGCCGCGTGCAGAGTCGTCCAGGCTTCGACCGTGTTCGATTTGACGGACACAGATTGTTCGCCGTTTATTGCCTCTTGTGCGCTACTCATGAATCGCCGATGTTTGGCATGTCCTTATGCACATCGGGGCCGAAATATCGCAAGACCACTAACGGTTCGGTATCAGAAGTGTTTACGAACTTAACCCCGGCCGCAGCACCGTCGGCCGAGCAGAAGTACTCGTCTTCGCTTAGTTCATTAAATCGCAACAGAACCGGTGATCGCAGCGGCAAACCATTTACCGTTCCGGCCCCTTGCGTGCACAACATGCCGTAGGCACCAGGGTCTGAAATGGTGCAAGAGGCACCAGGTGCAACCGTCAGCTCTTTAGCGCTGAAGTACTGCTTGCCGTCGATAAGACCATAGACGACCCACTTGTCTACCCAGCCTTCGCCCGAGATGGCAACGATCGGCTCTAGGTAGTGATTCTGCTTGAAGTGCGGGTCGACGTTTTTGTCCCAGTCGAGTTGTTCGACGATGAAATCGATGTCTTGATGTTTGTCGGCTGGCATGTCTTTAACGAGAAGCGCCCAAGGCACTTCGCGGCCCTCAACTAATGATTGATACATGCCAAAAACATCCGAACCCCACTGCGGCTCATAGGTGCAAAAAGACCCAGGTGCGTGCAGCACCCTCGGGTCAATCAGCCAGCCGGTGCCCACTTTGAGTCGACTCGCTTGAGAGAGATCGAGAATGCCATTGTCGCCTTTGTTCCAGTTCTCTAAGCATCTACGCACGTCTTCTTTGGTAGTTCCTGGTGCAAGACCAAAAAACGTATACGGAAAGTTGTTACCGACGTTGTTGTATTGCGCAGGGAAGTAATACGACTCAGGCTTACCTTCTAGACCTACTAAAGCAGCTTGTTCGAAGTCTTGATGCATGTGATGAGGAATCGGCCCCATGTTGTCGAAGAACTTCGAATACACGGGCCACTTGCCGTAGGTACCCCACATTTGTGAGCCGATCAGCGTGGCCCCGGTTGAGGTGACTGCATCGCGCAAGGTGAATCTTTCGTTGCCAACGATGACATAAGAAAAACCCTCGTCGTGTTCGCGCCCAGCATTTGCTGCCTCAGTTGTTGAGGCAAACCACCTTTCGTCTATACCCCCACGATTTAGGCCATAGGCGTAAAGATCGTCTGGGTGTAATCGAATTCGTTTGCCAGGTTGCAAAAAAGAGCGCGGTACCCAACAAGG
Source organism: Actinomycetota bacterium (assembly GCA_016870945.1). GTDB lineage: Bacteria > Actinomycetota > Actinomycetes > S36-B12 > UBA5976 > VGAH01. The sequence goes on from VGAH01000006.1 coordinate 12,893, forward strand.
GGCAAGCCACAAGAGGCCCCCGTTTGCAGAAAGTTCAGCTTCGACGCTTGCCTGCACATTGCCGGTGCGAGTCTTCACATCGCTGGTCACGGTTGGTCTATTCAAGGTTGTAAGAACCTACTTGACCCATTCTCGGGCCCTTAATTCGCCTACGAACGCCTGGTAAGAGTCGATTAAGCGCGTTGCCTCGCTCGAATTAGGTTCGAACGTTCGCCCTGCGACGTGTCGCTTTGAGAGCCAGTGAGCGAGGTCGGGCCCTTGAGTGGCTGCCCATGCGATCAGTGCCGCCCCCGTCCCTGAATTTGCGCCAGGGTTGGCGATGGTGGGGCGATCAAGCACGTTGGCTCGAATCTGACACCAGGCGGGCGACTTGGCTGCACCACCACCGGTGTAGACCGCACCGGCTGAAGGGGCGCCAGCGTTGGTGAGTAACTCGTAACCAAATTTCTCGGCAAAAGCCATTCCTTCAAGTACTGCGCGGTATTCCTCGGTCTCTGTTATGCCCCTACCTGTAGCAAATTTTTCGATGTGCCGATTCTGAAAGGGAAATCTCTCACTAGTAGTGGTGGCTGGGTAGGTGACGAAGTTTGCTGGGCCATGCTCTAGGGCCTCGTGGTCAAGTTGTGCCAGGCGCCCTCGAGTGGAACCGTCACCATTTAAAAAGGGCTTAAACGCTGGCGACCCAAGATTTGAGGCACCACCACACAGCCACGTTTCTCTTGGTAGCAAATGGCTGTAAAACCCTGGGCCGTTAACGTCTCGGTCGCAGACGACTTTGGTTACCAAGGTTGTACCAATGGTCGTAGTCGCTGAGCCCATCGCCATTGAACCCGCTGCGATATGTGAAGTACAGCCGTCCGTCATACCCAAGAACACGGGCACACCGCTCTTCAGGCCTGTAGTGGTTGCTACCAAATCGCAAATGACACCAATTTGAGAACCAGGCGCTGAGATAAGTGGCAAAATCACCGATTGAGCGGCTGAAATTTCTTCTGCGTTCGTTGACCAGTCGCTGACGTCTAGTGAATACCCGGTCTTTAGGGCGTGACTCCAGTCGGTGGGTGGTTGGCGATCACCGATAAGCCATCCGTTTATCACGTCACTGGCGTGCTTTAGGTGCCGCTTCTTACCGTTCGGGGAATGGATGGCAAGTGAGAGACCTAATCGGCTGACAGGGTCATTGGCTCGCGCATCGTCGTACATGATCGCCGGTGATAGGTATTCGCCTTCGTCATCTACTGCTACGACGGTGCCTGACGTCGCTGTTACGCACACACCGCCCACTTCGATGCCGTGTTCATTGGCATAGGCGGCAACGCCTAAAAGAGCTTCTGCAACCGCCGGCACCCAGCTTCTGGGGTCTTGCTCGCTATGCAGGGGTAGGTCTCGTCTCACCCCTGGTAGCGCTTTTTCACACACGAACGTTTTTTCGCCCGCGTAGAGCAGGGTGGCACGTGCGTCTGCAGTCGCCAGGTCGATTCCTATGAAGCCACTCTTGGTTTCTGTCATTTGGTCTTTAATTCACTGAGGTAGGGCATCAAATCAGCTAGTGAATTAAGCACATGATCTGGCTCAGCTAATTGCAAAGGCGTTGGCTCGGGGGGTGCTTCACCGCGTAAGACCCATGCAGTCTTCATGCCCATCGCTTTTGCCGGGCGTACGTCGGTGTCAAGCCTGTTGCCTACGTGCAAGACTTGACTTGGTTTAATCGATAGAGCTTCAGTTGCGACTTCGAAGATTCGGGGATCTGGCTTTTCGTAGCCAACCACACCTGAGATACCAGCAAAATCGACAAAATCTAGAACTCCGTGCTCTCGCAAGGGCCCCATGATCGACGCCGGCTGATTTGCAACCAAAGCCACCAGTAACCCGAGGCCCTTGGTCAGGCGCAAGGTTTCAAGAGCGTCTTCGTGAAGGTCTTTAGAGGTGAATACCCAATGTTTGTCGGTGGCATCTATCAGAGCCTGCTTGTGCTCTAAGCCGCCAAGAAATTCGACTGCAAGTTTGGATCGAATCGACCCTGCTTGGTTTTGCCTTACTTCGTCATAGATGCGATTGAAGTCTTCGTCTTGAATTTCTACGCCTAAGTCGGCTAGACCAAGCCTTACCGCCCGAGCGAAGACGGCATCTTGGTAGATGACACCACCGACATCGAAGGTTACGAGTTCTAAGCTCACGCCTTCTTTAAGTCATCCATCAACTGTTGACGGTGACTTTTTGCGTCTTGCCGATTGACCATGGATTGAGCACCAGCGGCCGGCATGAACTCGATACCCCCCGCCGTGAGTGCACCCAGTCGGATCCTTGAAGCTTTCACCGCCATCTGCGTGGTCGACAAAGCCTCAGAAGCGCTGTTGCCGAAAGTCGCAAGACCGTGATTTGCCAAGACCATTTGCCCTGGCGTTACACCTTTTTGTGCCAAGTATTTCTTGGTGTGTTCGTAAATCACGCAGCCAACTGCTAGGCCTGGGTCGGCGTAAGGGGTAAACAGTGGTTCTGCCCCGCACATGACAGCCTCTTCAGGAAACACCGCTCTTTCGAAGTGCTCACGTGCTTTCTTACTTGAGGCAAGCGCCACCACAGGCGTGGGGTGCGTATGCAGTGACCAGCTGACACCAAGTAAGTGAAAAGCGATTGCGTGCAGGGGGGTCTCGATGCTTGCCTTTCTCTTCTGCCCCTCAGCAGTGACCGCGTCGGCCAAAAGAGTGTTTAGTCGCGCCTCGCGTTCGGGCGTTACCCCGTTACTAAGCGCATCGTCTAGAACGTCGATCACGTTGCCAAGATCGAGCCAGACCCAGTCGTCGTTTTGGGCATTGCCCATCACCGCACCGCTGGCCTTTACGGCAAATCGGCCGGTCGCAGAATCGAAATAGGCACAGTTTCCTTCGGCGAGAATGACTAGATCAGCATCAGCTGCCCCTGCTTTGCGTGCCAGATCTGTTAGTTCTTTTGATACCAGCGTGGCAGATTCTTGGGCAGACATCTAATGCGCCCGCACTTTCTTTGATTGTTCAACTATCTGGTTATAGCGCTGCCTGACTGATTGCACTCGGCCGTCGCCAGATGGTTGGTAGCGCTTGAAGTTTGAGCTCTGCTTGACCAAATCGCGTGCTTGAGCTACGTCGGTGATCTTTCCCATCGAGATCCACTGCACGATTGCGTTGCCCATGGTCGTGGCTTCGACTGGCCCAGCAATGACTTCTCTACCCGAGACGTCAGCAGTTAGTTGACAAAGCAATTCGTTCTTCGAGCCGCCGCCCACTATGTGCACGGCCGGCATAGGCAAGCCGCTACAGCGCTCGAGTAAGTCGAAGGTATTGGCGTATTGCAATGCCAAACTCTCGAGCACGCATCGTGCGATTTGACCCACTGTCTCAGGTACGGGCTGTCTGGTTCGTTTAGCAAAATCTTGGATTCTCGCAATCATCTCGCCAGCTGGGATGAAATCTGGGTCGTCGGTATGAATGAAGGTACGCCACGGCTCAGCGCTAGACGCGGCATCAACGAGTTCGGCATAACCGTAAACCTCACCTCTTTGCTGCCAGTCGCGGCGACATTCTTGTAGTAGCCACAACCCCATGACGTTGCGCAGCAACCTGACTTTGTTGCCGTAGCCACCTTCATTGGTTAGGTCTCCGTCGCGAGTTATTTCGTTGATGACGGGTGAATCGATTTCGACACCGACCAAGCTCCAAGTGCCAGAACTGATGAACCCAGCACCAGGGGCGACGAATGGCGTAGCGACCACGGCTGCAGCTGTGTCGTGGCTGGCAGAGGCGATACAAAGAGCGTTGGGCATTCCGACTTCTTTTGCTACTTCGGGTAGTAAAGGCCCCCGAACGGTGCCAGGCGAAATAACTGGGGGTAAGAGCGAAGTTGGGATTCCTAAGTCAGAGGCCAGGGTTGTTGCCCACTCACCTGTTCGAATATCTAGCAGCCCAGATGTTGAGGCGATCGTGTACTCAGAATCCACCGAACCGCAGAGTTCGTGTTGAACGAGATCGGGTGTCATTAGCATTCGATCGATTTCTGCAAATTCTTGCGGAGTTTGAAGCACCATGGCCCTTAGCTGGAAAATCGAATTGCATTCAAGTAGTTGGATTCCGGTGTCCCCATAAAGGCGTTCACGACCGACTACCGCCGAGCACTCTTCAACCATGTTCTTGGTTCTGGGGTCTCGATAACTCACAGGATCTGAAATCAACTCTGACTGCTTGTTGATCACGCCGAAATCAAGACCCCAAGTATCGACGCCAATTGAGGCAACATCACCTGATTTGGACGACAATTCTTTTAGACCAGTTTTAACCGAAGTCATGATTTCGCCAAAATTCCAGCAGCGGCGACCTAATGCGTCTTTGGTGGTTGGTGTCTCAAATCTATGCAGTTCAGTTACTTCAATTCGGTCGTCAGCTAGGTCTACGCCCATTACGCGACCTGATTCAGCACCTAGATCGACAGCAGCAACAGTGGTCATGGCATCGCCTCTATCAACGGTAACCAACCGTCTCTTGATTGTTTGGGTGAGTAGTGCCTCGAGCCTGAGAACTGCTTGACCAATTCACGCCCCTGTGCCAGAGAGCTTAAGTCACCGTTTGCAAGCCATTGAACCAACGAATTACCCAACGCTGTTGCTTCGGTTGGCCCTGTAACCACCGGCATTTGCGTTGCATCTGCCAGCCATTGGCAGACGATATCCATGCGAGAGCCACCACCTACCGCCACGATTTCTTGGTACGCGGTGTTGGTCAATTCACCTAACAACCCAACCCGTTGAGCAACACGGGCAACCAGACTTTCGAGCACGCATCTGACGAACTCGGATCTGTTGCTAGGTATATCGCCCTTCACGTTTTGTCGGATTCGTTCGATCATGCCCCCTGGTGGGCCGAAGACGGGGTCGTCAGGGTTTATGTGACTCGCAAAGGCCTTAGCACCCTGCATTTCCGAAAGCAGCAGTTCGATGTCGGGTTGTTTACCCCCGTCCAACATTTCTGCTCGAATTTGCTCCAAGATCCACATCCCCGTTACGTTCTTTAGAAATCTGGTGGTAGAGCCGTAGCCGATTTCGTTAGTGAAATTTGCTTCGCGTGCTGAATCCGTTAGTACTGGATGCGAGAGCTCGGTGCCGATAAGCGCCCAAGTACCGAGGTTTACGACTAAGGACGGGCGCTCTGAGTTGAAAGGCACCGCCACAAAAGCACTGCCGGTGTCGTGCGAAGCAACTGACACGAGCGGTAGCCCTTCGAGATCTTTGTCGCGCCAAGTACCTAGGCCGGTACCGGGTTGAACAACATCTGCCAGTAAATGCGACGGTAATGAAGCAGCGCTTAAGACCTCGGGTGACCAACGATGCGTTCGAGCATCGAGCATGGCGGTGTGGCTTGCGTTAGTTATTTCGCACCCGACGTAACCAGTGGCCTGGTTTGCGATTAAGTCAGGAACCAGCAATACCTTGTAGCCCTCGCTTAAGCGCTTAGAGCCCGCCTCGCCAGTTAGTTGGTAGACGGTGTTTAGGGCAATCTTTTGGATTCCCGCAATCGAGTAGTGCTTAGGCCAAGTCATTCGCGTGTAGAACTCGGCCATACCGTCGTCGTGACGAGGGTCGCGATAGGCGTAAACCGGCCCTAGTAACTGATTGTTTCCGTCTATTACGCCGTAGTCGACTGCCCAGCTATCGACACCACAAGAGACGAGGGGGTACTTCTCGCGCGCCCGCTTGAGCCCAGTGATTGTCTCGCTTAGTAGATAAGGGAAATCCCAGACGAGTCGATCGTCAACCCATTTTGCTTGATTGGCAAAGCGATGTATTTCGTCGCTGGTAATGCCCGATTCATCTAGGCCAAAAACAATTACCCGGCCGCTGGTGGCACCGAGGTCGACTGCCGCAACGTACGACAAGTCAGGGCTTAGCGCAAAAAGCCTTGGGGGACCCCGCTGTCCACGGGAACCAACAAACCGGTTGTCTTTGCAAGCGAGCCGCCGAGAAGAGCTACCGCCGCACTTGCCACATCTTCAGGGAACACTTCGCGCCCAAGCACGGTTCTTTTGGCGTAGAAGGCGCCGAGCTCATCTTCAGCGACACCGTAAAGAGCAGCACGTTGCGCCCCCCAGCCAGAAGAAAAGATTCCAGAGCCTTGCACCACGCCATCGGGGTTGATGCCGTTGACGCGGATCCCATATTTGCCAAGTTCGGCGGCGAGGATGCGAACTTGATGGGCTTGATCGGCTTTTGCGCTGCCATAAGCGACGTTGTCTGGGCCTGCTACCACTGCGTTCTTACTTGCGATGTAAATGATGTCGCCACCCATGCCCTGCTCGACCATCACTCGAGTCGCAGCTCTAGAACACAAGAAAGAACCCCTCGGCATGATGTCGTGTTGCCTGTCCCAGTCTTCGTTGGTGGTATCTAGTAGAGATTTTGCGACTGAGATTCCGGCATTGTTGACCAAAATGTCGATTCCGCTGAATTTGAGCATGGCTGCTTCAAACGCGGCTTCAATGCTTGCCTCGTCGGTTACGTCCATATACACGGCCAACGCGTTGTCTTCGTTGGCGATTTCTTGTAAGACCTTTTCGGCAGCCGCTAGGTCGCGGTCAGCCACGCAAACGCAAGAGCCCTGTGCCGCCAATGCAAGCGCTATTGCTTTTCCTATGCCACTACCGGCGCCGGTGACCATTGCGATTCGCCCTGCCAAAGGCTTCGGTGGTGGCATGCGCTTTAACTTGGCCTCTTCAAGATCCCAGTACTCGACGCGAAATTTCTCGCTCTCTGGTATCGGTTGGTAGGTGCTAAGGGCTTCAGCCCCCCGCATGACGTTTATTGCGTTGACGTAAAACTCACCTGCGATACGCGCGGTAAATGCGTCTTTACCGTAGGTGAACATGCCGATGCCAGGTACCAAGACCACGGTTGGGTCTGAGCCGCGCATTGGCGGCGAAGTTGGTGTGGCGTATTTCTGGTAGTACTCGGCGTAGCGACGCCGATAAGTCTCGTGTTCTTTGCGCAGGCTTTCAAGCAGCTTCTCTACCGAAGTTTCACTCGGTAAGTCGAGAGTCAGCGGTCGAATCTTGGTACGTAAGAAATGATCGGGGCAAGAAGTGCCCAATTCAGCTAGTTGCAGTAGTTTTTCACGGGCGACGAAATCGAGAACAACTTCGGAATCTGTGTAATGACCCACCATTCGGGCATCGGTGCTCGCTACCCCTCGAATCGCTGGGGCAATCAGAGCGGCTTTTTCGTGCCTAACTTCTTCGCTTAAAGGCTTGAAGGTTGGGCGAATGACACCAAGTGAATCTGGCTTACCGTGCTTGGCTATGTAGTCTTCGGCCTTCTTGATGACGGCAAGACTTCGTTCTTGGCACTCTTTCGAGGTGTCAGCCCAAACTGTCAGCCCATGACCGCCAAGCACGCAGCCAATAGCCTTCGGATGTTCTTTCTGAATCTTTGCCATGTCTAGCCCAAGTTCGAACCCAGGCCTACGCCAGTCCACCCATGCCAATTCGTCCCCGAAGATCTTTTTGGTCAGTTCGCGACCGTCTTTGGCAGTAGCGATTGCAATGATCGAATCGGGGTGTAAGTGATCGACGTGCTGGGCGTTGACGAACATGTGCATTGCAGTGTCGATTGAGGGGGCAGCCCCACCGGGCCCAAAGCGACAGAAATCCCAGAGTGGGAACATTTCATCTTCGCGCTCGACACCTTGGTAAACATTGACAAGTTCGTGGCCAGCCTGAGTTCGCAATACGGCTAGGCCATTGACGGTGAGAGTTCCTAGATCGCCACCCGAACCCTTGACCCACATGACTTCTTCTTCTTTGCCAGTTGCAGGGTTGACGACCTTGCCCTTAGCCGAAGAATTACCCCCGCCGTAGTTGGTGACTTTCGGGTCGCGACCGAGGGTGTGGCAGCGTTCGATCAGATCGATTACCACTGGCGGGGTAGAACTCTTAGCGCCTGATGCGTTCATGCACCCCACCCGGCTGACTGACCCGATGCGCGAGACTCGTTTATCTCTTTTTGGTAGCCGGATTCTTCGAAAGCTTTGATCGGGTCAGCCTCGCCACCTAATTCTTGTCGAACCTCGGCAACTAGAGGCCTAACGTCGGTTGCGAAAGCGTCCATCAATATTGCGTGAGCGCCAAGAACGTCGCCTGACTCTTGGGCCGAGGTGAGCGCCGGCTGGTCAACCAAAAGTGCCTTCGCTGTGGCCTCTTGCACGTTCATGATTGATCGCATGATCGCAGGGATCTTTGGTTCGATGTTGTGACACTGATCGAGCATGTAGGCGACATCTTTTGCCAGATTGCCCGCGCTAACGATCTCAAACATGATGAGAAAGAGCTCGAACGGGTCAGCTGAACCGACCATCAAGTCATCATCGGCATAGTTTCGGTTGTTGAAATGAAACCCACCAAGGCGTTTTTGTCTGAGCAGAAACGCGACTATGTATTCGATGTTCGTGCCGGGGGCGTGGTGCCCGGTATCTACCAAGACTTGTGCTTTGGGCCCGAGTTCGAGGCAATGCACGTACGAGGTGCCCCAGTCAGGTAAGTCGGTGTGGTAGAAGGCGGGTTCAAAGAACTTGTACTCGAGCAGCATCGTCATTGATTCGGGCATCGCTTGATAGACCTGTTTTAGTGATTCAAAGACCCTGTCTTGCCGCTTAAACATCGAGTCTTGGCCTGGGTAGTTGGTTCCGTCCGGGAACCAAAGGCTTAATGCGTCGCTGCCGAGCTTCTTGGCGATTTCTACGCAGTCAATCATGTGGGTGACAGCTTTTGCTCTAGTTCGTGGGTCTGGGCTGGCGATGCTGCCTAACTTGTAGTCGTCTTCTTGAAACAGGTTTGGGTTAACAGCCCCGATGCGCAGGCCTTTTTCGTGTGCGTACTTCGCTAACGACCCGTAGTCATCGACGGAGTCCCAGGGGATGTGTACCGCCACACTGGGTGCTGAAGCCGTCAACTTATGTACGACGGCTGCATCATCTAGTTTCTCAAATGCGTTTCGGGGAACGCCCGGTTGAGCAAAGACTTTGAACCGTGTGCCTGAGTTTGCATAGCCCCACGACGGGGTCTCGATCTTCAAATTCTTCAGATAGTTCTTAACTTGGGCTTCACTCATATTCAACTCAATTCTACCGAGCAGATGCTCTTAGCTAAATTTGGGCCTTACGCTTACTAGACTTTCGTCGAGTTCTGACACATCGCTGGCACCAAGCAATTTCATGGTGTCGGTGAACTCTTTGGTGAGCATCTGCAGTGCGCGTTCGACCCCAGCTTTGCCACCAGCCATCAACCCGTAGAGGTACGCCCGGCCGATGAACACGGCGCGCGCCCCACGAGCTACTGCAGCGGCCACGTCGGCACCATTCATGGTGCCCCCGTCCACAAAGACTTCGATTTCGCTACCGACCTTTTCAACGACATCGGGGAGTAACTCAAATGGCACCTTCGCTCGATCAAGCTGTCGGCCACCATGGTTAGAAAGCAAGATGCCATCAACACCCATGT
>VGAH01000007.1 GCA_016870945.1 Actinomycetota bacterium
GAAGATGACCGCAAGCGTCGTGCGGTGGCAGAGGCGCGAAACAACGGTGAATCGGTGGTGTATCAGGCCGAGAAGTTCTTGAAAGAGAACGAAGGCAAGATCCCTGAAGAGGGCCGCTCAAATGTCGAGGGCCCTGTCAACGAACTTAAGAAAGCACTCGAGGGCGAAGACCCAGAGGCGATCTCTGCAGCGGCTGGCAAAGTGACTGAGGCGACACAAGCTTTGGGTGCTGCCATGTATGCAGAGCAGCAAGCCGCCGCTGGCTCTGCTGGCGCAAGCGCTGGCGAAGACTCTGGCGCAAGTGCAACTGGTTCGAACAATGAAGACGGCGTTGAGGCTGAGATCGTTGATGAGGGCGATGGCAAGTGAGTCAGGGGCGCTCGTCCGCACCTGAAGAAGAGCCCGCAGAACCTGCGGTTCGCATAGTCGATCGCAGGCGGGTCGACCCTGAAACTGGTGAGACCAGACCCGACGCACCAACGCCTGCCGCTTCGTCCAATTTAAAGAAGGACGGGGGCAGCGCAGACTCGAATCAAGTTGCTGAATTGACTGCAGACTTGCAGCGCATCACGGCTGAGTACGCGAACTATCGAAAGCGTGTCGAACGCGATCGTGAATCGATGAAAGAGCAACAAATCGCACAGATTGCTACGCGCTTGTTGCCAGCGTTAGATGACATCGAGCGCGCACGCGAACACGGTGATCTAACCGGTGCATTTGCAACGGTGGCTGATGAATTACTTGCAGCCCTGCGCGCGCTTGGCTTAGAGACTTACGGCGCCGTTAATGAGCCATTTGACCCGAACCTTCATGAGGCTCTGCAAGTTAGAAATGATGTTGCCGCTTCGGCACCGACGGTGGTCGAAGTGGTTCAGCCCGGTTACCGAATTGGCGAACGTGTCATACGCCCCACTCGTGTGGTCGTGGCCCAGCCTGAGTCATCGAATGAGGTGCAGCAAGAGAGCGTCGTTGCACCCGAGTGAGTACGAAAGATTGGCTCGAGAAGGACTACTACTCGATTCTTGGCGTGCCCTCAAGTGTGGATGCAACAACGCTAAAGAAGACTTATCGAAAGCTAGCTAGAGCCCATCACCCAGACGCGAATAAGGGCGACCCGGCGTCAGAGGCTCGCTTCAAAGAAGTTTCTGAAGCCTACGACGTTTTATCTGACCCAAAAACGCGCGCCGAGTACGACCAAGTTCGCGCCTATGTAGCAAGTGGCGGCGCACCGCCGGGTGCTGGTTTTGGCGGCGGTGGCCCAGGTTTTGGTGGCGAGGGTCTGCGAATAAATCTTGAAGATTTGCTGCGCAATGCTGATGGTGGTGAGTTCAGACTTAGCGATTTATTTGGCGCGGCATTTGGCGGCGGGGATTTTCAGGACCGGGGCAGCGCGGGGTTTCCGGGTGGTGATTTCGGCGGCGGTCGATTTAGTGGTTTCGGTGGTGGCGGGCGCGCACCGCGCGCTCGACGTGGCGCAGATACCCAAGCCAAAGTCAAACTTTCTTTCGATGAAGCATGGTCTGGCACGACTCTGCAACTTCGAGTCAACAATCAATCCGTTAAGGCAAAAGTTCCCGCTGGTGTGCGAAATAACGCGCTGATAAAACTAAAAGGCAAAGGCCAACCAGGTGCCAATGGTGGCCCGGCAGGTGATTTGTTGATAACCGTTGAAGTAGAGCCAGACAGCGTCTTTGCACGCGATGGTGATGACGTGCGCGTGAACCTGCCGGTTCGTTTTGACGAAGCTGCTCTTGGCGGCGAAGTTGTCGTACCTGTGCCCAGTGGTGGCACCGTCACGTTGAAGTTGCCGCCAAACACCCAAAACGGCCGCACATTCAGAGTGCGCGGCAAAGGTGCGCCCAAGCGGGCCGGTGGTAATGGCGACTTGCTAGCGACCGTCGAAGTCGCGGTGCCCCAGAAACTCTCTGATTCTGAGCGAAAGGCAATCGAGGACTACGCCTCTGCTGCCGCCAAAGAGAACCCTCGAGAGCAGTTACTAGCCTCGGCCGCGAATCGAAAAAGAAGTGAGGGCTAGCAGCTAGATGGACTACACCACAAAGACTCAGCAAGCGCTTTCTACTGCTGTTCAGAAGGCCGCAGCCGATGGCAACCCGCAAGTTGAGCCCGCGCATCTTTTGAAGGCGTTACTTGATCAAGGCGAAGAGACGATTCCCTGGGCACTACTGCAGTCACTAAAGGTTGATGTCGGCGAGCTTCGCGCAGGTAATGAAAAAGACCTGGCTGGTCTACCGAAAGCTCAAGGCAGCACAGTTGGCAACCCACAACTTTCACGCGCTATGTATGCCGTTTTGCAGACCGCGCAAGACCTCGCGCAAAAGCGCGGTGACGAATACTTGTCTACCGAAAGTCTTTTGATCGGTCTTGCCAAAGACGGTGGGGCGACGGCAACACTGCTTTCTAAACTTGGCGCGACACCAGAAAATTTGACGGATGCGCTTGGCCGAGTGTTGGGTGGTAGACGAGTGACGAACGCTGAACCTGAAGGCACCTTCGAGGCGCTTAAGAAATATGGCGTCGACCTAACGCAGCGTGCCGAAGAAGGAAGTCTCGACCCAGTGATCGGGCGCGATCAAGAAATTCGCCGCGTCGTGCAGGTACTTTCTCGCAGAACGAAGAACAACCCCGTCCTCATTGGTGAACCTGGCGTTGGTAAGACGGCCGTCGTCGAGGGTTTGGCTCAAAGAATCATCGCGGGCGATGTGCCCGACAATCTAAAAGGTAAGCGCTTAATCGCACTAGATCTTGGGTCAATGGTTGCCGGTGCGAAATATCGCGGTGAGTTCGAAGAGCGCTTAAAAGCCGTGCTTGAAGAAATCAAAGAGAGCGAAGGGCAGATCATCACCTTCATAGATGAGATGCACACCGTGGTCGGTGCGGGTGCAACTGGTGAAGGCGCGATGGACGCCGGGAACATGCTCAAGCCCATGTTGGCTCGAGGTGAGCTGCGCATGGTCGGTGCTACCACGCTCGATGAGTTCCGTGATCACATCGAAAAAGACCCAGCCCTTGAGCGACGCTTTCAACAAGTCCTGGTAGGCGAACCTTCGGTAGAAGACACCATCACGATCTTGCGTGGCTTGAAAGAAAAGTACGAAGCACATCACCAAGTAACCATCAGTGACTCTGCGCTCGTTGCGGCGGCAACGTTGTCTGACAGATACATCACTGGGCGCTTTTTGCCTGATAAAGCAATAGACCTAGTGGACGAGTCTGCGTCGCGTCTTCGTATGGAAATCGATTCAAGCCCCGAAGAAATAGATGTTTTGCAGCGACAAGTCGATCGTCTTTTGATGGAAGAAATCGCCCTTCGCAACGAAAAAGACGACGCTTCGGTCGAGCGACTAAAGCAATTACGCAAAGACTTGAAAGAGAAACAAGAACAACTAGATGAACTAAAGAAAAGGTGGGAGGTCGAGCGAACCGCCCTAGACAAAGTTGGCGCACTCACAAAAGAAATTGACCAAACCCGCGGTGAAGTTGAGCGCGCTCAGCGCGAAGGCGATCTCGAGAAGGCTGCTCGATTGATGTATGGGCGAATGGCCGAGCTTGAGAAACAGCTTTCGAGCGCGCGCGAGTCAGCGAATGCAACTTCTGGCATGGTGCAAGAAGAGGTCGGCCCAGATGACATCGCACAGGTGGTTTCGGCCTGGACAGGAATCCCCGTAGGCAAATTGCTCGAGGGCGAATCGCAGAAGCTGCTTGATCTTGAAACTGTTTTGGGCGAACGGGTCGTGGGGCAACCTGAGCCAGTTCGAACGGTGTCTGATGCAATTAGGCGGGCACGCGCTGGTATCTCAGACCCAAATCGGCCAACCGGTTCTTTCTTGTTTTTAGGCCCGACCGGTGTTGGCAAGACCGAGTTGGCAAAGACCTTGGCTGAGTTCTTGTTTGATGACGAGCGAGCGATGGTGCGCATCGACATGAGTGAATACGGTGAAAAGCACAGCGTCTCTCGTCTGGTGGGGGCCCCGCCAGGTTATGTCGGCTACGACGAGGGCGGGCAGTTAACTGAAGCAGTACGTCGGCGCCCGTATAGCGTGATTTTGTTAGACGAAGTCGAAAAAGCGCACCCAGAAGTTTTCGACATTTTGTTGCAAGTCCTAGATGACGGACGGTTAACTGACGGGCAGGGGCGCACCGTTGATTTTCGTAACGTGATTTTGATTCTTACTTCGAACCTTGGCTCGCAATTCCTAGTAGACCAAGATCTCGACTGGGACAAAAAGACTGAAGCGGTGATGAACGTGGTGCGCAATACCTTTAGGCCGGAATTCTTGAATCGACTCGATGACACAGTGATGTTCCATCCGCTGGGTAAAGAGCAACTCAAAGAAATCGTTGACATACAACTTGACAATCTTGGTGCTCGACTCGCTAATCGTCGCCTCACTCTCGATGTGAGCAACGACGCGAAGGACTGGTTAGTCGATCACGGTTATGAGCCTGCTTATGGTGCTCGTCCGCTTCGACGCTTGATTCAAACCGCTGTTGGTGACCCACTAGCACGTGAACTACTAAGTGGTGAGGTGTCAGACGGCGACACGGTGAAAGTCACTTCTGCAGCAAATGGTGAGGGTTTATTGATTTCGGCGGGTCGCTAACTCAACTTTTACCTGCTGAGGTCACCTTTCTCAGGTAACGTGCTAAAGGTGTCGATTATTCGAGGCCGCTATTTCTTGCCGGCACTTAGCTTGGTGCTTCTTTTGGTTGTGGTGCTGATTGCTTCAGCCGTGGCGGCGCCGAAGGCTGATCCGATTCCATTAGATCGGCTGCCTGTCTTGATTACTAGCACGTCAGGCGATGGTCGCCTGCGCGACGTTCAAGTCGTCTCTGCGAACGTTGACAGAGATCGCTGGCTGACTGAACTACCCGTTGACCCCGGTGTTCTCTTGGCTAACAACCCAGCGGTAAGCGACTCAGGGTCGTTCATGTTGGTTCCTTCGCAGGGCAGAAGCCATGGCTTGTGGTTGACATCGGGTAAGAAAGCCAAATTGGTCGATATGTCGCATCTGGGTTGGCCAGCGGCTGTTGGTGTTGCTGATGCCTTCATCTGGCCGGTTGATCCCGCGGTTGGCGATGGCAGAGCTCAAGTCCAGTTTCTCTATTTTGATGCGGCTACTGGCACCAAGACGCCTTTGAGCGGTTCATTGATTGACGACGTCGAATGGGTCAGGGGTGCTGCGCTCTCACCCGATAAAAGGTGGTTGCTTGCGTTGGTTCAGCGGGCCAGTGCTCGGGGCAAGACTGACGCCGTCCTCATTGACTTAACGGGTTCGAATGCTGCTAGAACCATTTCAAGTAGTTCGAACAGGGCCGATCTAGTCGGGCCAGTTTCGTTTGCTCCAGATGGGTCGGTCGTAACTTTCGTGGTGGAAGAACCTGAAAACAAGGCAAAGAACGGCAAGAGGGTTTCGCAAGTCTTCTTCGACGTAAATGCAGCGTCTGAGTTGGCTCGATGGCCCGGCGCTTACTCGGCCAGTTGGTGGAACGGGCGCATTTGGGCTCTGCGCCCAGGTGAGAAGAAGAACACTGAGTTGATATCGGCGGTATCTCCTTCTGAAACTCCGAATGCGGTTAAGTCGCTAAAGCAAGATCTCGGCGATGTGCGCTTCATAAGTAATGCACCCTCAGAAATAAAAGACTGGCCCAAGAGTTTGGCGACTGTTTCATTTAAAGCCAACCCTTTGGTAGTTGCCCTGGGTGGCCTTGTCACATTCGAGGGGTCGGCGAATTCGCGAGAGGTGCCAACACATCCGGTAAATGCCACCACGGCTGGCTGGCTACAAAGCAAAGGTGCTGACGGCAAGTGGCAGAACTTGCGTTACGAGAATGAGGGACGGGTAACTATCGCCGTCAATGCCACCGGCGAGTACCGGTGGTGTTCTCGTATTGATTTTGTATTGCGCGACGAGTGCTCTAGCCCTGTGACGGTGACCCTCAACTAGCAGTTTGACCTTAATTGCGCTCACGTGTGTGACTCTGTGATGGTTTAGAGGTAATTGCGAACGGGTAATTGATGCCACGCTGAGAGTCACTTCAGTGTCTCACGGCTTCTTTGTGTCATGTGCGTCGGTGTCTCATGAGAAATCACTTAGCGAAAGGGATGTCTCATGGGCGTTCGAGTTGTTCTAGGCACGTGTGCTGTGGTGCTGCTGGCGAGTTTCTTGTCGACGCCAGCGAGTGCTAGCACGGTGGCGGTGCAAGTGACGTCTATTGAGTCAGTTGCCAACCCTGTGGTGGTCGGTGAAACTTTGACTTTGACGCTGGCTATCAATGTTCCTGTTGGCATGACGTGGTCTCCCACTGGCTCTGTCGCTGTTTACTGCCCCACCAGCGCCGTCACTATTTCCGGTGGCTTGTCTTCGTGCAGTTCTGGTGCTCTTAACGCAGTCTTTACTGGCGATTCCACGGCACTGACCCCTGGTGATCATGACGTCAATCTCGCCATAAGTGTTAGTTCAGAGCCCGCAGGCCTGACATTGGTTTCAATTTCCTTACCAAAGGCGTTCTCAACTTCAACCACGGCGGCTCTGCTTTACCGGCGCGGAGGTGCCTTCGGTTATCGAGGCAGCCTGGTGACGGTTTATCCCACTCCGAGCATGACTCTGGGCGACACCGAAGTTGTTGCGGCGCCGGTTGAGCCCGAACCTGACCCTGAACCAACGCCGACGCCAACTCCCGAGCCAGCACCTGCACCCGCGCCGATTGCTGATCCGGCACCTGCGCCGGCGCCAAGTCCTGTACCAGCACCTGCGCCAGCAACGTCATCACCGGCGCTGCCAGAACCCGCCCCGCCGGTCAGCGAACCAACAACGCAAATTGAAAATGTTGGCCTCGCTGCTGAGCCAGCAAGCACCAGCGTTCGCTTCATTAAGTGGTCGACACCGATTTCTTGGCAATCAATCAACGGTTTCACCTTGCGAAACAGAATGCTTAAAAGCGTTCGACCCGGCGCCACCCTGCAGAGTGAACTCGTTGGTGAGCGAATAGCGATCCAATATCTTTCGGGCCCAAAGCAAGGTCGTTTTCATGTGTACGCCGACGACGTTCTGCTTAGCCGCATTAACGCTTATTCAGCGACCAACCCAGGTGACCTCAGAATTATCGAGTTGCCACTTGGCTCTTCAAACCTAACCAAAATCGTGCTATCGACGGTTGCGAGCAAAAATCGCGCAGCTACAACCTCTATTCGCTCGCTCAGAGTTATGACTCAGTCAAGCCCTAAATCAGAAAGTGAGAGCGCGGCTCGATAATCAAGGCCAGCTGATTCAACCGCCGCTCGCGCACCGCGGTCGACGATGACAGCAACCCCAACGACAGTGGCACCTGCGGCTCGCATTGCTTCAACTGCAGTGAGAACACTGCCGCCAGTCGTGGATGTGTCTTCAACCGCGACGACCCGCTTGCCTTTGACACTTGGCCCTTCAACTTGTTTTTGAAGGCCGTGAGTTTTTGCATTCTTGCGAACAATTGCCCCGCTCATTGGCAACCGGCCCCCCGCACTTGCGTGCACCATGGCACTGACTACTGGGTCGGCACCCAGGGTTAATCCGCCAGCCATCTCGGGTTGCCAGTCGGCAACTAGTTCACACATGACTTGCCCGATAAGTGGCGCAACTTCGACATCGAGAGTGACCCGCCTTAAGTCAACGTAAAAGTCGGCCTCTTGCCCAGATGAAAGTGTGACCTTTTCAAAAACGACTGCTTTTTCTTTGATCAAACCTGCGAGACGCTGTAGGTCATCTGACAACTGAGGTGAAGTGCTCATTGGCGGCAGCCTAAGGTCGCCGTTGTGTCTGAAGACGAGCGCGAAATAGGGGTGGGGCCGCTACCCAAACCGTGGCCTAACGACCAGCGGCTCGACCCGGAATTACTTGCCAATGGCGATCAAAGAAATGTCATCGATGCCTACAGATATTGGTCTGTTGAGGCGATCAAGACTGATCTCGATCTGCGTAGGCACTCATTTCATGTCGCGATTGAAAACTGGGTTAACGACAACAACATCGGGTCAGTGGTGAGAACGGCAAACGCCTTTTTAGCAAAAGAGGTTCATTTCATTGGTAGAAAACGATGGAACCGACGCGGTGCCATGGGAACAGAGCTCTATCAACATCTGCGACATCACGAAGGTCTATCGGAATTCCTAAGTTGGGTGCAAGAAACTGGTCTTGAAGTCATCGGCATAGATAACGCACTCGAGGCCACCCCGCTAGAAACAGCTGTACTGCCTAGGGACTGTGTTCTTCTGTTCGGTCAAGAAGGTGCTGGGTTAAGCGCACCCGCACAAGAGATTTGCACCGCCGTTCTCTCAATTGCGCAATTTGGTTCGACACGTTCAATCAATGCGGGTGCTGCTGCTGCAATCGCGATGCACACATGGGTGCGTGAACATGGTCTATGACGTCGTAGTAGTTGGCGGCGGCATAACTGCTGCTTCTTTTGTTTCACGGTTAAACGCTCTTAAGCCAGAGCTAAAAATTTTGGTGCTGGATAAAGCGATGCGCCCAGGCGGTCGATTAGGCGCTCGAACACTAGATCTATCTACTGGTGTTCACGAAGTCGACATTGGGGCCGCGTACTTAACCGCCTCGAGTGAAGAGTTTCGAACTCAAGTCGCTCAGTGGTTAAGTCGTGGCCTACTGCGCGAATGGACCGAATCGCTTTGGGTATTTGACGGTGCCAAGCGAAGTGAATCAGCTAAGGGGCCCATGCGATATGCGGCTAAAGACGGGCTTCGAAGTTTGGTCGCTGATTATTTTTCTAAGTTTGCTGCAGACTCCCCCGGAAGGATTGAATATCGGCTTCAAACGGCGATAAAAAGTTTGGACGCGCTTGAAGGCTTCGGTGCGCAAGCCATGGTTTTTGCGTGCCCGGTTCAGCAAGCACTTCGCGTCATTGATACCGCCCAGCCGCCTCGCATTTCACACCAACAGCGAGCAGAACTTGAGCAGTTTAAGTCGAAGCCGGTCATTGCCGCTTGGGCGTCATTTGCAGAAGTTAGTTGGCCTGACTTTCGTGCAGCGTTCGTGAATCAGAACAAGACCCTTTCGCTAATCGCAGACGACGGATCTCGTCGCGGCGATGGCGCCCCCGTCCTAGTTGTTCATAGCTCTCATGAATTCGCCGAAGAACATCAAATTGCAGAGGGCACCGCGCTTGAGCTAATAGGCGAAGCCCTAAAGCTTTTAGACGTTCGCGCCGAACCAATCATCATTGGTCAACACAGATGGGGGTTAGCGCAACCAAGCACCACAAGTGACTCGCCGTTTTGGTTTGACGATCATCGCCTGGCGATTTGCGGCGACGAGTGGGGTGGCCCGAGCAAAGTAGAAACAGCCTGGCTATCTGGTGCTCGATTAGCGGATTTCATCGCGCAATCTAAATTCGCCTAGCGAGTAATCTTTGACCAGTGCCCGCAGTCGTGATTGTCGGCGCCCAATGGGGCGATGAAGGTAAGGGCAAAGTCACCGATCTAATTGGTGAATCTGTTGACTTCGTAGTTCGTTATCAGGGCGGCAACAACGCAGGGCACACCGTGGTTGTAAATACCCCGTCTGGTGAAGACAAATATGCGTTGCACCTTTTACCGACCGGCATTCTTTCGCCGAACGTGACGCCGGTTATTGGCAACGGAGTAGTAGTTGACCCGAGAGTGCTTTTGGAAGAAATCGCCGGTCTTAACGAGCGAGGTGTAGATACCTCGCGTTTGCTGCTAAGTGCTGACGCTCACTTGATAGCGCCTTACCACGTTGAACTAGATAAGACGATCGAGCGCTTTCTGGGTAATTCAAAGATCGGCACAACCGGTAGGGGTATTGGCCCCGCGTATTCAGACAAGGTGGGCCGAGTTGGTTTGCGAATTCAAGATCTCTATGACCCCTCGATTCTTTTGCAGAAAATCGAGAGCTCACTGCAAGTTAAAAATGAGCTGTTGACAAAGGTTTATAACCGAAGAAGTTTTGATGCGAAGACTGTGGCAGACGAACTTCTTGCTTACGCCGAGCCCTTGAAGCCTTATTTAGCTGATACGTCAAAGATATTGAACGACGCACTTGATGAAAACAAGGTGGTGGTGCTCGAAGGCGGCCAAGGCACTTTGTTAGATGTTGATCACGGCACTTACCCGTTCGTCACGTCTTCGAATCCGACGGCTGGTGGTGCGTGTATTGGTTCAGGCATAGGCCCAACTCGAATTTCTTCAGTGGTCGGTATCGCCAAGGCCTACGTGACGCGTGTGGGGCAGGGGCCCTTCCCCACCGAACTAGATGACGAAATTGGTCAGCGGATTCGAGAAATCGGTGCAGAGCGCGGCACGACCACCGGGCGTGATCGCCGAACTGGCTGGTACGACGCGGTAATCGCGAGATATGCAAGCCGCATCAATGGGTTGACCGACTTGGTGCTGACAAAACTCGATGTGCTTACCGGCTTTGATCAAATTGGCGTGGCAGTGGCTTACGAGATAGACGGACGCAAAGTCTCTGATATGCCTATAACGCAAACTGAGTTTCATCACGCTAAACCGATTTATGAGTACTTACCAGGTTGGCAACAAGATATTTCAGGTGCTAGGTCTCTAAGCGACTTGCCTGAGAACGCGAGAAACTATGTGCGATTTCTTGAAGAGATCTCGAACGTGCGAATTAGCGCAATCGGGGTGGGGCCTGCTCGCGATTCAATAATTCGGATTAATTCGTTTAGTTGAAAGTCGTGGTGGTGGGTTCTGGCGCCCGCGAGCACGCCTTAATTAAGAAGTTCAAGTCTGAATCAGAGGTATCTGAAGTCTTTGCAGTTGGTGAAAACGCAGGCATTGCTGCCGATGCAGAGGTTCTTGCTAGCGACTTCACCAATATAAAAGAAACAGTCATCTCGATTTCAAAAGCGCGACCTGACCTTGTGGTGGTAGGGCCAGAAGCTCCGCTAGTAGCAGGTTTAGTAGACAGCCTCGCCAACGCAGGTGTTCGCACGTTTGGCCCATCGGCAAAAGCGGCAGAACTTGAATCTAGTAAGGCGTTTGCAAAGTCGGTAATGCACTCTGCTGGTGTCGCTACAGCTCTAGCGAGTAGATGCACAGATCTTGATGAAGCCAAGCAAGCACTTCTTACGCGCAAACCCCCGTACGTCGTCAAAGATGACGCGCTGGCATCAGGTAAAGGTGTAGTCGTGACAGAAGATGAAAGGCAAGCGTTGGCTCACGCAAAAGAGGTTCTGCTTGGTTCAGGCTGTGTCTTGGTAGAAGATTTTCTACCCGGCAAAGAAGCGTCGTTGTTTTTTATTTGCGACGGCGAGAGTGCGTTGCCTTTGATACCAGCAAGAGACCACAAGCGATTACTCGACGGTGATCTTGGCCCGAACACCGGCGGGATGGGTGCCTATGCACCACTACCTGATTTCACCAGCGCCGATGCGTCTCGGCTTATCGAAGAGGTTGCTCACCCAATTTTGGGTGAGATGAATAAGCGAGGGGTTGCCTTTAAGGGGTTGCTCTATGCCGGGCTGATGTTGGACGGGGGCTCAGCGCGCATCGTTGAGTTCAATGTGCGCTTTGGCGACCCTGAGACTCAGTCAGTCTTGCCCCTGATGAGCTCGTCACTGGCGAACTTGTTAGTTGCAGCTGCAGATGGCGATTTGACTTCTGTTAACGCACCGCAATGGTCAGACGCTGCTGCTGTCACCGTGGTTTTGGCCGCAGATGGTTACCCAAGTTCACCTAAAGCCGGTGCCCAAATCTCTGGACTCGTCGAGGCCGCAACCGTGCCCAATGTCATCGTCACCCATGCTGGCACGACAAATGTGAATGCACCCAGGGTCAATGGCGGTCGCGTCCTTTCGATCACTGCCACAGGTGAGAGTGCTGAGCGCGCACGTGATAGCGCATATCGCGCGGTGTCGAAGATCAAATTTGAAGGAATGCAATATCGAGGCGATATCGCCAAGGTATGAAGGTTCAAGTGAGTAAATCGACTGAGACAATCGCGCAGTGACGACACCTAATCTGCTAGCAGAGCGTTATGCGTCAGATGAAATGAAATCCATTTGGTCACCTGAAAACTTGGTGCGTACCGAGCGAGATTTTTGGCTCGCGGTACTAAAAGCCCAAAAAGCTGCAGGTCTTTCGGTATCGGAATCTTCAATCAGTGCTTACGAAAACCAAATTGATCAGATTGATCTAGAAAGTATTCGCCACCGTGAGCTAGTGACCAAGCACGACGTGAAAGCCCGAATCGAAGAGTTCAACGCTCTGGCCGGGCAGCAGTTGATTCATTTGGGCTTGACTTCGCGAGATGTAACAGAAAATGTTGAGCAGATTCTTATCAGAGAGTCTTGCCAGTTAGTTGCCAAAAAATCAGTCGCCTTATTGGCGAGGTGGGCTGAGTTTGGCATGAGGTATTCGAAGTTTCCAGTGGTAGCGCGAACTCATAACGTTCCTGCTCAAGTTACGACCCTTGGTAAGCGATTTGCAACCTGGGGTGAAGAACTGCTCTACGCGTACTTGCGAATGCAAGATGTAATGGCTTCGTACCCGCTACGAGGGGTCACTGGTGCTGTCGGAACCGGCAACGATCTAGAAGCAGTGCTCGGTAGCAAATCGAACAAGTACCAAACGTTTCAAGGCGAGATTCGTGATCACTTACACACCGACAAGTTCATGTCTTCTACCGGGCAGATCTACCCGCGATCCCTGGATTTCTTTGTTGTTTCAACACTGTCTTTGGTAGCGGCAGCACCCTCATCGTTTGCAACCACCATCAGGCTTTTGGCAGGTGACGGCTTGGTCTCAGAGGGTTTTGGCCAAGGTCAGGTTGGTTCTTCCGCGATGCCGCACAAGATGAATGCAAGATCTTGCGAGCGCATCAATGGCTTGAATGTCGTGTTAAAGGGGTTTCTGTCGATGTTTACTAGCTTGACTGGTTCTCAGTGGTACGAAGGTGATGTCAGTTGTTCTGTGGTCAGAAGAATTGCTCTGCCGAATTCTTTCTATGCGATTGATGGGCTACTTGATACGACCATTCGAGTAAGCGATGACCTATCGATTTACGAAGAAGCTTTTTCTGCTGAGTTGGCGAGCGAACTGCCTCTGTTGGCAAGCGGCCAAATCATGGCTGCGGCGGTAAAAGCTGGGGTTGGGCGCGAAGATGCGCACTGGATCATTGGTGAACAGGCGCGAAACTTGCTTGCGGCTCGACGCGAGGGCGAGCCATTTTCGCTAGCCCATGCCCTTGCGAAAGAAGCTCGGCTGGGCTTGAGTGAATCTGCGATTAGCGAGATCATCGAAACGACTGGTGACACGTTAGGCCAGTCGGTTGACCAAGTTGCTGAAGTTGTTGAAGCAGTAGCTGCTTTGATTGCATTGAACCCTTCTTGGGCGAAGTACCGACCAGGTAAGAGCGTTTAGTTCTCTTGGTAACCACTTTGGCGGCCCACAAACCCATTTATCAAGGCAAAGTTCGCGACGTCTATGACTTTGGTGAAGACAAACTTTTGTTGATCACAACTGACCGAGTGTCGGCGTTCGATTGGGTTTTGCCAACTGAGATACCTGACAAGGGCAAGGTATTAACACAGTTAAGCATCTGGTGGTTTGAAAATCTCGCTGACCTCGTCCCGAACCATCTTCTTGACGAAGAAGTTCCCAGTGAAGTTTCGGGTCGAGCAATGGTCGTTAAGAAGTTAAGAATGTTGCCGGTAGAAGCCGTAGTTCGTGGGTTTCTCACGGGCTCAGGTCTACTTGATTATCAACGTAATGGTTCGGTAAGTGGCCACCGTCTGCCTGGCGGCCTATACGACGGTGATCGATTGCCTGAGCCGATATTTACCCCTGCAACCAAAGCACCTAAAGGTGAGCACGACGTGACGATTGATTTAGACGAGACTGCCCGAAGAATTGGTGAAGCACAAGCTAAAGAACTCGCTGATTTATCTATCGCCATTTATCAGCGTGCGAATGAAATTTGTAAAGAAGTTGGTTTCGTGGTCGCTGATACCAAGTTTGAATTTGGCACTGACCCCTTGACGGGTAGTCAGCTGGTGCTAGGTGATGAGGTTCTTACCCCCGACTCGTCTCGCTATTGGTCGATTGCTCAGACTCAAACGGCGGGCCGACCCGAACCATTTGACAAACAACTCGTGCGCGATTGGCTGCTTTCGCCAGACTCAGGTTGGGACAAGAACTCGAATCTGGCACCCCCACCGTTGCCGACCGAAGTAGTTGAGAAAACTCGAGAGCGCTATCTCGAGGTCTACCGTCGTCTAACTGGTAAGGATCTGTAATGGCTTGGCTCATTACCGGTGGGGCTGGGTATATCGGCTCACATGTAGTTAGCGACTTTCAAGGTGCAGGCCTAAGTGTGGTTGTGCTTGATGATCTTTCGTCAGGGCTAGCTAAACGGGTGCCAAAAGATGTTCCGTTGGTGAAACTCGATATTCGAAATACCGATGAGGTCGCAAAGGTGATGCGTGAGAACTCAATTCAAGGCGTCGTTCACTTGGCGGCGAAGAAGGCCGTTGGTGAATCCGTTGAGCAGCCACTTATGTATTACGACCAAAACGTCGGCGGGGTCATTTCTTTATTGACCGCCATGGCCGAGGCAAATGTTTATAACTTGGTTTATTCGTCGAGTGCGGCTGTTTACGGTTCACCCGGGGTAGCGCACGTGAACGAGGCGTCACCGAATCGGCCTGAGTCCCCTTATGGCGAGACCAAGTTGATCGGTGAGTGGCTGATCAAGGCGCAAGCTGCTGCCACTGAATTGAAGGCAGTAAGTCTTCGTTATTTCAACGTGGTTGGCGCGGGTGATGAGACTCTTGGTGATACCAGTGTTAATAACTTGGTACCTCTTATTTTTTCAGCATTAGAGAATGCGAGCGCCCCCAAAGTCTTTGGCGATGACTACCCAACAGCAGATGGCACTTGTATTCGTGACTACATCGACGTTCGCGATTTGTCAGGAGCGCACGTGAGGGCGATGCAATGGCTTGAAAATTCAGCTACTGATTACGAGGTTTTCAATGTCGGTCGTGGCGTTGGGGTAAGCGTGAAAGAAATGATGCAAGTCGCTCGAAAGGCGACGAATATCGAATTCGAATATGAGGTCGTGGGCCGTCGCCCCGGTGATCCGGCTCAACTTGTTGGGCAAGTAGAGAACGCGCATCGTGATTTGAAGTGGCAGGCAAAGTTCGGGGTTGACGAGATGGTCACCTCTGCCTGGCAAGCATGGCGAGCCGCTCATGACTGAGCGCGTCACCGTGCAGGTGTGGCTCAAAGAGGCAGTGCTAGACCCGCAAGGGCAGGCTGTTCAAAAAGCGCTTACTCGTGAAGGCCTGCCGGGGGTCAAATCAGTTCGTCAGGGCAAGGCGTTCTTCATCGAATTTGAAGACGAGAGCGGCAAAAGCCAAGAGGATCTCAATCAGTTGATCGAAAAGTTAGCTCGCGACTTGCTTTCTAACCCGGTTATCGAAGATTTTCAGGTGATTTGGCCGAGTGAACCCGATGCACGAGTTATCGACTATCTAGAAGGTGATGCTTGACCCGCGTCGGTGTGGTTACCTTCCCAGGCAGCTTGGACGACGTGGACGCGGCTCGAGCCGTTAGCAAGGCGGGGGGTGAGCCCGTTTCTCTTTGGCATGACGATGCCGATATAAAAGCCGTCGATGCCGTGATTTTGCCCGGCGGGTTTTCGTTTGGCGACTATTTGCGCGCTGGTGCTATCGCGAGCCTTTCACCAGTAGTTGAAACAGTTGTCAAAGAAGCAGCTGCAGGGCTGCCAGTCTTAGGCATATGTAATGGGTTTCAGATTTTGTGTGAAGTTGGTTTGTTACCAGGTGCGCTAACACGAAATGCCGGGTTGCGGTTCGTATGTCGTGATCAGCGGCTAAGAGTTGAAGATGTGAACAGCCCTTGGCTGCGTAACTACTACGTCGGGCAAGAGCTTGTTATTCCGGTCAAAAATGGTGAAGGCTGTTACCAAATTTCGAAAGATGAATTATCCGAGTTAGAAAGAAGCGGCATGGTGTTTTTGCGATATATCGAGGAGAACCCGAACGGGTCGCTGGCAGATGTCGCCGGCGTTCGCAACGCTCAAGGCAATGTGCTCGGGCTAATGCCCCACCCAGAGCACGCGATAGATGTGTTGACGGGCCCGTCTACTGACGGGCTGGGCTTCTTTAGCAGCATTGTTGATTCCCTAGTTAAGGCAGGCTGAACGAGCTGGTCTTGAAATTCGACACCGTCGCTGATGCTCTGCGCAACTCGAATACCCCACAACCTTTTTCTGAGCTTGGTTTAAAGCCAGACGAGTACGAACGAATCAAATCGATCCTGGGTAGGCGCCCCACGAGCGCCGAACTGGCCATGTACAGCGTCATGTGGTCGGAACACTGTTCGTACAAAAGTAGCAAGGTTCATTTACGTAAGTTCGGTGAAATCAAGACTTCGAAAAATGTCCTCGCAGGAATTGGCGAAAATGCTGGTGTCATAGATATTGGTGACGGCTGGGCGGCGACTTTCAAGGTCGAATCGCATAACCACCCGTCCTACATAGAGCCGTATCAAGGTGCTGCTACTGGTGTCGGCGGAATAGTTCGAGACATCGTCGCTATGGGTGCTCGCCCTGTGGCGGTGATGGATTCGCTGCGATTTGGCCCGCCTGATTCTGCGGATGTTCAGCGGGTAATTAGTGGGGTGGTAGCTGGCATCGGTGGTTACGGAAACTGCCTAGGGCTGCCAAACATTGGTGGCGAAACAAAAATTCATGCCAGCTATGAGAAGAACCCGTTAGTTAACGCGTTATGTGTAGGCGTCATGCGTCATGAGGATGTGCATTTTTCTAAAGCAACTGGCGAAGGCAACCTCGTTGTTCTCTACGGCGCAAGTACTGGTGGCGACGGTATTGGTGGGGTATCGATTCTGGCTTCGGAGGTTTTTGATGAAACTAAGTCGGCTAAAAGGCCAAGTGTTCAAGTGGGTGACCCGTTTACTGAAAAGTTACTCATAGAAGCCACGATGGAGATGTTTGCCAGCGGCTTAGTCGAGGGAATTCAAGACTTAGGCGGTGCTGGGCTGTCTTGCGCAACCAGCGAATTAGCGAGCAACGGTGGGG
Organism: Actinomycetota bacterium; assembly: GCA_016870945.1. Lineage (GTDB taxonomy): Bacteria > Actinomycetota > Actinomycetes > S36-B12 > UBA5976 > VGAH01. The sequence goes on from VGAH01000007.1 coordinate 17,124, forward strand.
CTGGCATGAGAGTTCGCCTCGAAGAAGTACCCCTTCGAGACAGCGATTTGTCAGTCGAAGAGATCTTGATGAGTGAGTCTCAAGAACGTATGTGCGCGATTGTTCGTCCAGAAAATCTCGAGCAAGTGATGAAGGTTTGCGAAAAATGGGGCCTGAAAGCATCGGTAATCGGCGAGATCACGGGTGAAAAGAACTTGGTAATTACCTGGAACTACCAAGAGATCGTCAATGTGCCACCTCGAACCGTGGCCCACGAAGGGCCTGAGTATCAAAGGCCATTTGTCATGCCGATTAGCAATTCGAAGGGCCACACCCCGTGCACCGGGGCTGATTTTGGTCTTAAGTCTGAAAATTTGAAAGAGGCAATTCTTCGGGTTATGTCCGGCACCGAGGTTGCGGACTTTTCTGCGATAACCGATCAGTACGACAGGTACGTACGGGGTCAGACGGTACTTAGCGCAAATGCTGACGCGGGCCTTGTTCGAGTAAGCGACGACTCGACTAAAGGTTTGGCCGTTTCGCTCGACGGAAACGGTCGAATCTGTGCGATCGATGCTGACTTAGGCACTCAGTGGTCGGTCTTAGAGGCCTGTCGCAACGTCGCTGCAGTTGGTGCGATACCTCAGGCGCTGACGAACTGTCTGAACTTCGGCTCTCCGGAAGATCCAGAAGTTATGGGTCAGTTTGTGGCTGCGACCAACGGTCTTGCGACGGCGGCGACTGCGCTCGATTTGCCCGTGACGGGTGGCAACGTCAGCTTCTACAACCAGACAGGTGAGACAGCAATTGTGCCGACCCCAGTAATTGGGGCCCTTGGTGTGATCGATGACGTTCATCAGCACGCAAGTAGCGAGCACCTAGACGTGGGTGACGTGATTTACGTAGTCGGTGAACTCTTAGAAGATCTTTCGGGCTCGCTTCTTTTAGAAACCATGGGGTTAAGCGAGAGCACCATGTCATTGCCTGAGATCAGTTACGAAAATGAGGCGCGACTCATCACCGTGTTACCCGCTCTTATCAGTGAAGGGTTGATTCGGGCGACGCACGATATTTCTGATGGTGGCTTGGTGACTGCACTTGTTGAAATGGTGCGTGGGCACAGATCTCAGGCTTTAAGTGTTGTGCCCGATGACGACGTAGAACCATTTGTGTGGGCCTTTGCAGAGTTTGGCGGCAGAGTGGTGTGTGTTGTTAAAGGGCAATCAGTGGCACGTTTTGAAAAAGTCGCAGACGAGAGAAAACTCACTTATCGTCGAATTGGTGACGTTATTTCTTCAAATTATGCAGAGCAAGCCTTAGAAATCAGAGGTTTTTGCCAATTTACTCATGAAGAATTAATTATTGCGTTTCAAAAGGGCATGTTGCTTAAGCACTAGTCTCTTTAGTCATGCGAGCAAGCCGGTCAAAACCACATTCGTTATCAAGGGTCGCAGTGCTGATTGCTGGCTTGGGCTTAGTTCTGGCGTCGTGTGGTCAAGCAGATACTGCGAGTGACCAAGAACTTGCTACCAGCCCAGACACGGCTTTTGCTTGGCCAGGCCCGCTGAGTGACACCGGTGGCACGTTAACGATTGCAGCACCCCCTGGTTATGCCGAACGTGGGGCTACCAAGCCACAAGTTAATTGGGTAACCCCTTTTGAAGAAGCAACTGGTTGCAAAGTAAACGTCGTGACTTTCAGTCGTGCTGAGCAAGGGATTCAATTCATCAAAGACGGCGGCTACGACGTAATCGGTGTACCAAGCGAGGCGACCGGCAAATTGGTCGCGAGTGGGTCGATGCAACCAATAAACACCGACTTGCTAACGCACTACGCCGAGATCGTGCCTGCACTAAAGAAAGCGCCTTGGAACACGTTTGATTCAGTTACTTACGGTGTTTCTGACGGCCGAGGGGCCAACTTGCTGCAGTATCACTCGAAAGTATTCAAAACCCCGCCTAAGTCTTGGTCGGTGCTCTGGGATCCTCAAACCCAGTACGCAGGCCGAATTTCAATTTTGGACACCCCCATGCACTTTGCTGATGCAGCCGTCTATTTGATGAAGTCCAACCCCGAACTTGGCATTACCGACCCGTACGCCTTGGATGCTGATCAGTTCGCTTTCGTAAGAGATTTAGTGCTTCAGCAAAAAACCGCTGTGGGTGAGTACTGGGCTGATTACGCAGCGCAGTTAGAACAGTTCAAGCAGAAGAACATGGTGGTAGGCGACGGCTGGCAAGTAACCCAAAACCTGGCAAGAGCGAGAGACATTCCAGTAGCCGTAACAAAGCCCGATGAGGGGACTACCGGTTGGTCACTTACTTGGATGATCCCTGCCACTGCCGCATCGCCTAATTGCGCCTACAAATGGATCGATTGGGTGCTCACACCAGAAACCAATGCGCAGTTGGCCGAATGGGTGGGTCAGGCGCCAGCAAACCTAAACGCGTGCATTCTCACTGACGACCCAGCGCACTGCCAGACCTATAAAGCGCGCGACGCATCTTTTTGGAAAGACGTCTACGTGTGGCGCACCCCAGACAGCGCGTGCCTGGACGGGCGAACCGAAGTTGAATGCGTCCCCTACGACGAATGGAACAGAAATTGGTACGCATTGCGAGCCGCAGGGTAGCGACCACCGCAATTAACCTTTAGCAGTGCCAGCCCAAGACGCTTGTGGAGTTTTCGGGGTGTGGGCGCCCGGTGAACAAGTTTCGAAACTTTCGTATTTTGGTTTGTACGCACTTCAACATCGTGGGCAAGAATCCGCTGGCATAGCAGTCAGCGATGGCTCACGAATTCTGGTTTACCGCGAGATGGGTCTGGTCGCACAGGTCTTCAATGAATCGACTCTTGAAAGTCTGCGAGGCCACATTGCTATAGGCCACACCCGCTACTCCACCACTGGCAATAGCAACTGGGAAAACGCTCAGCCAACGTTTCGCACTACCGCGTCAGGGCATATCGCCCTTGCACATAATGGAAATCTCGTAAACACAGCCGAGCTGATCAAATCGATCAAGAACGATGCTGCCAACCGCGGTGAATTACTTTCATCCGACGACGAGATTATTCGTGCAGGGGTAAGTGATACCGAAGTCATAACGAGCCTGTTGGCGTCGTCACCTGATTTACCCATTGAAAGCATCGCATTAGAGATATTGCCAAAACTCGAGGGTGCGTTCTCGCTTGTATTCATGGACGAACAAACTTTGTTCGCAGCCCGAGACCGACATGGCATTCGCCCGCTGGTGCTGGGACGGCTTGAAAGTGGCTGGGTGGTGGCTAGTGAGACAGCCGCCCTAGACATCATCGGTGCAAGTTACGTTCGAGAGGTCGACCCAGGTGAATTGATTGCAATCGATGAACACGGCTTGCGTAGTTCACGTTTTGCCAAGACTTCACAGCGAACCTGCGTTTTCGAATATGTCTATTTGGCCCGGCCCGACACATTGATTAGCGGAAAGAATGTCAATGCTGCCAGGGTCGAGGTTGGTAAGACCTTGGCGCGAGAAGCACCAGCCTTAGCTGACTTGGTGATCCCTGTGCCTGAGTCGGGCACCCCTGCGGCCATTGGTTACGCAACCGAATCTGGCATTCCGTTCGCGCAAGGTTTAGTCAAGAACTCTTACGTAGGGCGAACCTTTATCGAGCCCTCGCAATCAATTAGGCAAATAGGGATCCGACTTAAGTTGAATCCTTTGCGCGAAATCATTGCGGGCAAGAGCCTGGTGGTGGTTGACGATTCAATCGTTCGCGGTAATACCCAACGGGCAATCGTGCGTATGCTGAGAGAAGCTGGTGCCACGCAGGTGCACGTGCGAATTGCTAGCCCACCCGTCCAATGGCCATGTTTTCTAGGTGTTGACTTTGCGACTAAGAGTCAGTTGATTGCCGCCGGGTTAGACATATCAGAGATCAAGCAGGCAATTGGTGCCGATTCTTTGGCGTACGTGTCTATGGAGGGGCTAGTTAGCTCGACGAACCTGCCCAAGCAAAAGCTATGTCGAGCATGTTTTGATGGTGATTACCCGGTCGACCCGCCTGAAGCGCTCATGCACGAAAGCCCATTACTCGAACTAGAGGTGTTGACCCCGGTTCATCATGAATGACTTGAGCGGCACTTACGCCCAAGCTGGCGTCGACGTAGCTGCAGGTGATCGCGCGGTCGAGCTCTTGAAGCAGAAACTCCAAGTGACATATGGCGAAAAAGTGATTGGTGGCTTGGGCGGTTTCGCTGCGGTCTATGACGCAGAAGCGCTGCGCGACATGCGTTCCCCACTCTTGGTGACAGCAACGGACGGGGTCGGCACCAAAACTGAAGTTGCGCGCATGTTGGGTGAGTACGAAACGATTGGGCTAGATCTCGTCGCGATGATCGCAGATGACGTGGTGACTACCGGGGCAAAGCCGTTGTTCATGACTGACTATCTAGCTGTTGGCAAGGTTCGCCCAGACGTGGTGGCTGCAATCGTTTCTGGCATACAAGCAGGCTGTGCTCAAATTGACTGCTTATTGGTTGGTGGTGAAACTGCAGAACACCCAGGGCTTATGGGTGTTGACGCTTTTGATCTGGCGGGGGCCATGACGGCTGTTGTCGAGCGTGACGAATTATTGGGCCCAAACAGAGTGCAAGCAGGCGATGCACTAATTGCGATTGGTTCTAGCGGAATTCATGCCAATGGCATGTCACTTGCACGGTACGTGGTCTTTGAAAAATGTGGGTGGTCGGTAAATGACGTTTGGCCCGGGCTCAATGAGACTGTTGGT
>VGAH01000008.1 GCA_016870945.1 Actinomycetota bacterium
ACGAGTGTGTGCAACTCGTCGATGAACAAAATGATGTCACCGCGGCTTCTGATTTCTTTCAAGACTTTCTTTAGACGCTCTTCAAAATCACCGCGATAGCGCGAACCAGCGACCAAAGCACCAAGATCAAGCGTGTAAAGCTGCTTGTCTTTCAAAGTCTCAGGCACTTTGCCAGCGACGATGTCTTGAGCCAGACCCTCGACCACGGCAGTCTTGCCGACACCAGGCTCACCGATCAGAACCGGGTTGTTCTTGGTTCGGCGCGAGAGCACTTGCATGACGCGCTCTATCTCTTTCTCTCGCCCGATTACGGGGTCGAGCTTTCCTTCGCGCGCGGCTTGAGTGAGGTTGCGACCGAATTGATCCAAAACCAGAGAGCTGGACGGGGTGCCTTCGGCAGGTGCACCGGCCGTCGCGGGCTCTTTGCCTTGATACCCAGAAAGTAACTGAATAACTTGCTGGCGAACTCGATTTAGGTCAGCCCCCAGTTTCACCAAAACTTGGGCAGCCACACCTTCGCCCTCGCGAATGAGGCCCAACAAGATGTGCTCGGTGCCGATGTAGTTGTGGCCCAACTGAAGCGCCTCGCGCAAACTCAACTCGAGCACCTTCTTGGCTCGCGGCGTGAAAGGGATGTGACCACTTGGGGCCTGCTGACCCTGGCCGATGATCTCTTCGACCTGCTGACGCACCGCTTCAAGAGAGATGCCCAAGCTTTCGAGAGATTTCGCCGCAACACCCTCACCCTCGCGCACCAGGCCCAAGAGGATGTGTTCAGTGCCGATGTAGTTGTGATTGAGCATGCGTGCCTCTTCTTGGGCAAGCACTACTACACGGCGTGCACGGTCTGTAAATCTTTCGAACATTGTCTGCTAAGCCTACGACCGAACACCCACACCGCGCTCGCCAAAGACTTCTTACAGGTGCAATAGGCATAGTGGCCAAACCTGAAAATTGGCACAACATCTATGCTTCTGCCCGAAGTGGCTGAAACCCTGCTAGAGCGCGAGGTAGACGACGACTCTGGCCTACGGGCCGACATCCGCCAACTAGGAACCTTGCTAGGTCAGTGCCTCACGCGCCAAGTCGGCCCTGAATTGCTGCAAAAAGTCGAAGAAATTCGTTCTTTGGTGAAATCTGACCCGTTAGCTGCCGCCCAAGCACTTCAAGACGTGGACGTGGCCACCGCAACGAAGCTCGCTCGTGCGTTCAGCATCTACTTTCATTTGGCAAACGTCGCCGAACAAGTACACCGAGCCAGGCGACTTGATCTAGATCGAGCCATTCACGGGTCTTGGATCTCGCGTGCAACACAAGCAATCAAAGAATCAGGGCTAAGCGCTGCTGAAGTTTCAGACACAGTCGGCAAACTCTCGATACGACCCGTTTTCACCGCTCACCCAACCGAGGCTGCTCGCCGTTCGGTGCTTATGAAACTTCGTCTTATCGCAGACTTGCTAGACAAGCCCCGCGACCAAAAAAACATCACCAGAATCTCTGAGGCCATTGACTTGCTTTGGCAAACCGATGAACTGCGCCTAGAGCGCCCTGAGGTAATTGACGAAGCGCGCAACGCCCTTTATTACCTAGACGGGCTTGCCCAAGGGCCTGCCGCCGATGTCATGGACGATCTCGCCGACTCTTTGGCAGACATCGGCGTTGAACTACCTGCAGACCAGCGCCCACTTATTTTTGGCAGTTGGATCGGCGGTGACAGAGACGGAAACCCGTTCGTGACCCCGGCGACCACGACGCAAGTACTCGAACTTCAAACCGATCACTCGATCCGCAACCTGCTTCCGTGGCTCTCACGCTTGGCAGAGACCGTTTCAGTATCAGAGCGACTAGCAGGGGTTTCAGAGGCGTTGTTGCAATCGATCAAAGAGGACTTAAAAGAACTTGGCGACTTAGACCCGCGCTATCGAAGGTTAAATGCCGAAGAGCCTTATCGATTAAAGATTGCCGCCTCTCACCACAAGCTCACTGCCACGAGGCGGCGAATCAACTCGAACTCACCGCATCTACCCGGTAAGGACTACCAAGACACCGACGAGCTCTTAGATGACCTTTCATTGGTGCAGTCGTCGTTGGCCACCCACAAAGGCGAGTTGATTGCCGACGGCGTGGTGGCCCGAACGATGCGCAACATCGATGTCTTTGGCTTGAACTTGGCGACCCTTGACGTAAGAGAACACGCGCGAGCACACCACCAGGCCGTCGGTGAGTTGCTTGCCCGAGCCGGCGTGGTTGAGGGCTACGCACAGCTGGCAGCACCAAAGCGCTTAGAGGTTCTATTGCAGCAACTAAAGAAGCCAACACCGTTGTTTGGCACAGATATCGACCTAGGCGACACCTCGGCTGGGCGAACACTCGAGACATTTCGCGCCATAAAAGAGGCTCAGCAACGGTTTGGTGAGCAAGCGATACAGACCTACATCGTTTCTATGACCAAGGGGATCGACGATGTGTTAGCCCCCGTCCTGCTTGCAAAAGAAGTTGGTTTAGTTGATCTGCAAATTCGTGTTGCAAAGCTAGATTTCGTACCGCTGTTCGAACAAACTAGCGAATTGCGCGATGCGGGGCGCCTGCTAACCGAATTACTTGACGTAGACGCCTATCGCAGCATCGTTGAGCTGCGCGGCAACACCCAGGAGGTCATGCTGGGTTACTCAGATTCAGGTAAAGAGGCCGGCATCACCACCTCGCAGTGGGAGATCCAGCGAGCCCAACATCAGCTTCGAGATGTGGCAGCCAAACATGACATCAAGTTGCGCGTATTTCACGGCCGGGGCGGAACCGTTGGACGGGGTGGGGGCCCAACTAGAGACGCGATTCTTGCGATTCCACATGGCGTAGTTGATGGTGAGATGAAGATGACCGAGCAAGGCGAAGTCATCTCAGACAAATATTTGCTGCCACAGATGGCAAGAGAAAACCTCGACTTACTTGTTGCCGCTGTCTTAGAGGCATCGACTCTGCACAAGCGGCCGAGATTCGACGCTGAAGTGCTTGATTCATGGGCAGGCACGATGCAAGTGATTTCAAGTAACGCTGAGACGGCCTATCGAAAATTGATTGATGACCCTGACCTGCCGGAGTACTTCCACTTATCGACCCCGGTAAGCGTGATGGGTGATCTCTATCTGGGCTCTAGACCAAGCCACCGACCCGATGCACCCACCGGCATCGATAACTTGCGAGCGATTCCTTGGGTTTTTGGTTGGACACAATCTCGACAAGTGATTCCTGGTTGGTACGGGGTCGGCAGCGGGCTAGCCGCCGCGCGCGCCGCGGGCTTAAGCGAAGGAATTAAGGACATGGCGGCACGATGGCACTTTTTTAAGAACTTTTTATCAAACATAGAGATGACTCTCGCCAAGGTAGATATGAATATCGCTGCCCATTACGTGGACTCATTGGTGCCAGAGCGCTTGTACCATGTTTTCGACCAAATCAAGGCTGAGTATCAGTTAACACTCACCGAACTTGAATGGGTTCTAGGCGTAGACGAGCTGTTAGCAACCCAGCCAAGTTTGGCCAGAACGTTAAGAATCAGAGATCGCTATTTGTTGCACCTGCAGTATTTGCAAGTCACCCTGCTCTCTCGGGCAAGGCAACTGCAGTCAAAGAATGAACCAACCCCTGACGATTTGCGCCGAGCTCTGTTGATAACCACCAACGGAATAGCGACCGGCCTGCGCAACACGGGCTAGGCCCGGCGCCAAATTACGTCTTAAGCAACATCCGGGTGTTGCCCAGAGTGTTTGGCTTTACTCGTTCGAGATCTAAGAACTCAGCCACACCGACGTCATATGACTCGAGCAATTGTTCATAGACCTCTTGATCTACTGGGGCGTCACCTATCGGCTCAAAACCGTGAGCTGCGAAGAACTCGGTCTCGAAGGTCAAGGCAAAGAATCTGCGAACCCCTAGTTCGTGGCCCTTTTCGATTAGACGGTCTATCAACCTCGACCCGATGCCTTGACGCCTGCGCTCGGGTACCACTGCCACAGTGCGCACTTCGGCCAGATCGTCCCAAATGACGTGCAATGCGCCACAACCAACGACCGTGCCATGAGCGTCTGCCACCACAAACTCGGGCACGTCTTCAAACAAAGTAACCGTGGCCTTGCTCAAAAGTCGTCGGTCTATCGCATAGGTGTCTACCAACTTTCTAATGGCACGCACGTCGGCGGTAACCGCCGAACGAATTGCCACTGCGTCGGCGTTATTTGACATCACTTAATTGGGCTTTACTAAAGGAAAAGCCACGGTCTCTCGGATCCCCTTACCCGTCAACATCATCATCAACCGATCTATGCCCATGCCTTGACCGCCGGCTGGGGGCATGCCGTGTTCCATGGCGCGCAAGAAGTCGTCATCTACCACCATGGCCTCGGCGTCGCCCTTTGCGCGCATGCTGGCTTGCTCGATGAAGCGACGACGCTGCTCGACTGGGTCATTTAGCTCCGTGTAACCGGTGGCGATTTCGGCGCCGAAGGCAACTAGATCCCAACGCTCGGCCACCCCCTCAATTTCTCGATGCGCCCGAGTCAGCGGGCTTGACTCGACTGGAAAGTCTGCATAGAACACAGGTTTTGTCGTCTTTTTCTCGAGAAGTTGCTCGTATAACTCTGTCACGATGCCTGCCGCCGAGGCCCCACTTGGCACCAGCACGCCTGCTGACTTTGCCAATTTCTCTAATTCCGAAACGGGACTCAAAGGAGTAATTGCCACACCCAAGACCTCTGAGAGTTTTTGATACACCGAAACAACCGGCCATTCACCTGAGATGTCAGTCTCATCGACACCTGACTCGTGAACATGGCGAACTACCTCGGAACCAAAAACTCGTTTCGCTACTTCTTTGATCATCTCTTGAGTAAGTACACGCATAGAGTTGTAATCACCATAAGCCTCGTACATCTCTAACATCGTGAATTCGGGGTTATGAGACGAGTCAGCCCCTTCATTTCTAAAGTTTCGATTTATTTCGAAAACCTTTTCAACGCCACCAACGAGAAGGCGTTTTAGATACAACTCAGGTGCGATTCGAAGGTAAAGCTCCATGTCGTAGGCGTTCATGTGCGTCACAAAGGGCCGAGCTAAAGCCCCTCCGTGAATGGGCTGAAGCATCGGGGTCTCAACCTCAAGAAACCCACGGCTAGCTAAAAAGTCTCTAAGGCCGGCGACTACTTGCGATCTCATCTCTAGCATCTGTCGTGCCTCAGGGCGATCAAGCAAATCTAGGTAGCGATATCTAACCCGGGCCTCGGCATCGACTAATCCCTTGTGCTTGTCCGGCAGAGGGCGCAAGGCTTTGCTCGTCAAGCGCCACGAGTCAACTTTGATTGTCAGTTCCCCAGTCTTGGTGGTTATCACTTCACCTTGCACCCACACTTGGTCGCCTAAGTCAATTTGAGACTTCCAGTCGGCAACAGCTGCTTCACCAGCGGTCGCCGAGTTGATCATTAACTGAATATCGCTAACACCAGCGGTTATGTTTGCAAAGACCAATTTGCCGCTCGGGCGATTCAGGTGTACTCGCCCGGCAGTGGTGACGACCTTGCCTGTGGCCTGCTCGGGGGGCAATTGACCAAATTCCAAGCGAAGTTGCTCGACGGTGTGAGAGCGCTTAGGTGCGGGGGGGTAGGGCTCTACCCCTGACTCGCGAATTCGTGAGAGCTTCTCTCGCCGAACCTGTTCATGTTCTGACTGCGATTCAGGGGTGGGAGGTTTTTCGCTTGACCCCACTACGCGTCAGAGAAGTTGCGTTGGTGAATCAATCTGAGGCCCTCCAGCGTGAGATCAGGTTCGTGATGGGTAATGGTGGTGCATGCGCCGATGACAGCATGCGCCAAACCGCCCGTGGCCACGACAGCTTTCAAGGGGCCAAGCTCATTGCTAATTCGATTGACTATGCCGTCAACTTGACCGGCAAAGCCGTAAATCACCCCAGATTGCAAGGCCTCAACGGTGTTTCGCCCTATCACCGAGCGCGGTTCGACAAGTTCTACTTTGCGAAGCTGAGCCGCGCGCGTTGCCAGCGCATCCACAGAAATTTCGATACCCGGTGCCAATGCCCCGCCGAGAAACTCACCTTTTTCACTCACCACATCGAAGTTTGTAGAAGTCCCAAAGTCCACCACCACGCTCGGGCCACCGTGACGCGTGAACACGGCCAGGGTGTTGACGATTCGGTCACTACCTACTTCTTTCGGGTTATCCACCGAGACTTGTACGCCGGTCTTGATACCGGGCTCGACCATTAGTGGTCTTACTTTGGGCAGATAGCGCTTCATCATCTCGCGCATCGGTGCTAGCAACGAAGGCACGGTAGAACACACGACCATGTCAGTGACTAAATCAAGGTCGGTTACTAAAGATTGAAAGACCATGAAGCACTCATCTGCAGTTGCCCTGGGCTCGGTGGTGGTGCGCCAAAGATCCACTAACTTTGCATCGGCGTAAGAGCCAATGACTGTGTTGGTGTTGCCAATATCTACCGCAAGAAGCCGCGCGCTCAAGATCGGTCACCAACTTCAAAGTCCGCGCCGATGTCAAGGCTTGGCGCTGAATGGGTCAGTGCGCCAACTGCCAAATAATCGACACCTAGTTCAGCAAGTTCGCGTGCTTTGTCAATTGTGAGGCCACCGCTTACCTCTAATTTCGCTTGGCCCTTATTGATTTTGACTGCTTGTGCTATCGAATCGCGACTGAAGTTATCTAACAAGACCTCAACGGCACCTGCTGCCAGCGCAGCTTGTAAACCTTCGAGGTCATCAACCTCTATCTGAACCTGCGCCCTATCAGCCCTCTCTAGAGCAAATTTCATTGCTGCGGTAATTCCGCCGGCCGCTGCAATGTGATTGTCTTTAATCAATATCGCATCGCCCAGATCGAGGCGATGATTTAGCCCACCCCCAACTCGTACGGCATATTTCTCGAGCTTTCGTAAACCCGGGGTCGTTTTGCGAGTATCTCTAACTCGCGTGGATGTGCCGTCCAAGGCCTTAACCCACTCTCGAGTCGCGGTGGCGATGCCAGACAAATGCCCCAAATAATTCAAAGCTGTTCGCTCTGCCAATAACAGCGCACGGGTATTGCCACTTACTTTCAGAATTAAGTCCCCAGCGCGAACGCTCTCGCCATCAAACTTGCAGACTTCTATTGCACACTCACCACCCTTGAGAGCAGCGCAGGTGTCAAACGTCGCCGCGGCGATTGGCACACCCGCCACTACGCCAGGTTGCCTTGCAACCAAATTCAACGTGGCTCGGCTTTCAGCAGCGATCGTTGCCTCAGAGGTGAGGTCTACCCCGCCCGGTGAATCTTCAGCTAAGGCTTGGGCCACCCATTGGCTCACATCTCGTGAATTAAGACCTGCCTCTTGCATCAAGTTCTCAGTAACAAGCGAGAAAGGCGCGTGACTCAAAGGTGCTAGTGACGTCACGATCTCGCCGGCTCGAAGGCTCACATTCACCCGAACACGCCAACGAGAATCATCTGTCGCGGGGAAGTCCTCTCGCCAATGTGAGCCACGACTTTCTTCTCGGGCAAGAGCTGCCGTTAGTAGAGCTGTTGCCACCGTATGCAAATTCGTAGAACCCCACGCGGCAGTTGAAGGCTGATCGGTGACCTTCGAAGCTAACTCGCCCAACTGCGTTAGACCCAGGCGCAAGCCCGTCTCGCTTCGCAACAGACCAGCGAAATCAGTGGCGATGCGCGTTACTTCATCTGCTACTTCAGGGGCTAGCACTGCGCCTCGAACTAAAGATTGCGCGGGGCTGGCAATGCGCAGCGAATCAGCCCTCACGGTCTTGCCAAGACGTTCGGCTACAACTAAGCCCTCGAGCAAAGAGTTTGACGCTAGGCGATTTGCCCCATGCACACCGGTGCAAGCGCATTCACCTACGGCATATAAACCCGCAACCGTCGTGCGACCGTACATATCTGCTACGACGCCGCCGCTTGCGTAATGCGCAGCCGGCACGACCGGGATCAAGTCATGGACGGGGTCTATTCCGTGCTCACGACAGGCGCTTAGCACGTTTGGGAAATGACTCAACCAAACCTGTTCGCCAAGGTTTCTCGCGTCAAGCCACACGTGAGAGGCGTGCTGGTCATCTAGGTATTTAGCAATGGCTTTGGCGACGATGTCTCGCGGTGCCAGATCACCAAGTGGGTGAACACCGGTCATTAAAGGCTGCTTGGCCAGGGTCAAGAGTTTCGCACCCTCACCGCGCACCGCCTCTGTCACCAGTGGCTGGCGCCCACGTGCGTTCTCACCTAACCATAAAACGGTGGGGTGAAATTGCACGAATTCAAGATCTGCGATTGTGGCCCCAGCACGAAGTGCTATTGCTAGGCCATCACCTGATGCAACCAGCGGGTTCGTAGTTTGTGAAAACACTGCACCAATGCCACCCGTAGCCATCACAACTGCTTTTCCGACAACAGCGCCGACCCCGTCCGTCTTACCTTCACCAATGACGTGAACCGTGGCACCGACGACTTGACCCGACGCATCTTTTAATAGATCGAGCGCGACTGCGTGCTCGATGACCTTTATGTTCGGGTCACGCAACACCGTTTCAATCAGAGCCCGAACGATCTCAGCCCCGGTTGCATCCCCGCCTGCATGCGCGACTCGACGTCGTTGATGTCCGCCTTCGCGCGCCAACGCCAACTCGCCCGATTCGTCACGATCGAAAATTGCGCCTCGTTCAACCAGCCGACGCACGGCGGCCGGCCCTTGAGTTACCAAATCACGCACCGCATATGGGTCACACAAGCCAGCACCTGCGACCAACGTGTCAGCTAAATGTTCTTGTGGTGAGTCTTCAGCACTAAGTGCTGCGGCCACCCCGCCTTGCGCCCAGACCGATGAACTCGAAGTGAGCACGTCTTTGGTAATAATCAAGACTTGAAAACCTTGGGCGCGAAGCGATAACGCCGCTGTAAGGCCAGCAACCCCCGAGCCAACGATGATGACCTCGGTTTGCTCTACCCAACCAGGTCTGGGGGCTAAGAGTTTTTCGCTAAGTCTGGGTCGCACCCTCATATCGAACCATCAACCTCTAAATCGCTTTCAAATCGATCGGCTGATTGTCGATGATGCGCACACCATCAACTTGGGCTGCCAAAACTATTCGAGCAGGCCCCACAGCGTTTATGGGCAGGCATGCATCGTCAACAACTTCGACGTATTCCGGCCGTACAGCGGGTTTTGCGTCAAGCTCACCGAGCACAGCCGCCTTTACCCCCGCTGCGTTCGAGCCGTCGCGTGCTGCCTCGACCCCGGCAGCAAGTGCGGTCGGTATTACGCGTGCCTTGCTTAAACCGCCCTCATCTAGTCTGCCCAGCCGACTAGATCGAGCCATTCCCCATTCGTCGCGAGAAGTTGGCACCGCGAGAATTTCGACATTAGGCACGAGACTTGAGGCCAGCATTCGTACGAGCACCAATTGCTGAAAATCTTTCTCGCCAAAACAGGCTGCTTGTGGCCGCACTGCATCGAAAAGGCAAGAGACGGCAGTTAGTACGCCCAAGAAGTGGCCTGGCCGTGAAGCCCCCTCAAGAATGTCGGCAGTTTGCGAACCCGTTAGCAAAGTCTGTAACCGCTCTTGACTAACCGGTGCGTCACCGCCATATATATCGGCTTCACTCGGTGCCCAGATCACGTCAACACCCCACTCGGTGGCGAGGGCTGAGTCAGTTACCAAATCGCGTGGGTAGACCTCTAGATCATGCGAATCTTGAAACTGCAAAGGATTAACGAAAATGCTCATCACGACCAATGCACCGTCGTGATTTGCCGCGTATGCCTTAGCTGATTCCACCAATGACTTGTGCCCTAAATGCAAGGCGCCCATCGTCGGTATCAGCACACGCGAGTTGTTCGCTAAGGCAGAAGCTAAGTCACCGCGCGTATGAACAAGTCGGGTCATTAACTAGGTGCACCGTCAACAGCGGCCTCTTCGTCTTTGGGCATAATTCGACATATCCGCTCAAGCCACAGTGCAGCCAAGACCAACAGCCCCGAGGCAACAACCGCAGCAAATGCCGCGGCAATTCGTTCGTTGGCTAAACCAACAGCTACCGACTTACTTAAGTAGGCCGCCTGAAGGTAATAGACACCGACACCGAGGTAGACCCCGCCAACTAGCGCACCAGTTCGAGAAGCCGCAAGAGCCAACGCCGAAGTTCTTACGGCTACCACAGCGCTTAACCGTTTTGTTCCTTGGTCACCTTGGATCCGTCGCTTTACTTCATAGGCCCAAATCGCAATTGCCAGAGCAACCACGACTAACCCAGTAGTTGCCGACCAAGGGACGGGGAATGCGCGATCTACTAACGCCTTCCAGAGATTAGGTAGTGCAAAACCCACTATTGCCGCGGCCAGAACGTACAAAGCCAACGTAGAAATCTTGGTTGGCTTCATGCGTACCTAACGCAAACAGAGCTAGGGCCACGTACATCTAACGAGCGAAGCAAGTCAATGACTGGTGTGCCATTTAATACTGCACTCGAGTCGAGCTCAAGCCACGGCCGCAGAACGAAACCTCGTTCGTTAGCTCTTGGGTGAGGCAGCTTCAGTTCGGCATCGTCAATTTGCTGGTCGCTAGCCCAGATCAAATCAATATCTATGGCGCGTGGCCCCCATCTAAGGCTTCGAGTTCGACCTAATGATTCTTCAACTTGCTGGCACACCTTCAGCAACTCAATCGGACTCAAAGTAGTTTCGAGCAACACGTTTCGATTTACGAACCATGATTGTCGAATTGGCCCCCAAGGCTCGGTAAGCCAATCGCCCGATGACTGAGCCGAAAAGACTTGTGGGTTAGCAGCAAGCTTTTCAACTGCTAAATCGAGAGTTTGAACTGGGGAAACCTGGTTTGCCCCCAGACTCAAGAGAAATTCGGTGCTAATTAATTCG
This sequence comes from Actinomycetota bacterium, assembly GCA_016870945.1. Lineage (GTDB taxonomy): Bacteria > Actinomycetota > Actinomycetes > S36-B12 > UBA5976 > VGAH01. Next base: position 10,940 of record VGAH01000008.1, read on the forward strand.
CCCCTGAAAGGGTTACAGAGACATCGGTGATTGGGGCCCCCAGGTCAACCTGCGGCTTATGCACGGTGATTTTGGCTCGAGCTACCAGCGGCAGGGACAAAACTTCTTGCAAAATCGCTTGTGCCAATGTTTCGATCAGATTCTTAGGCGCAGCCTGCAATTGGTGGCGTGCAATTTCAACTAGTTGCGCGTAGTCAATGGTGTTTTCAAGTTCGTCGTTTTGCGGGGCAGCGCGCAATCGCACTTTCATGTCAACGACAAAGAGTTGATCTCGCACCTTTTCATAATCGAAGACACCGTGTTTGGCATAGATTCTTATTCCACTAACCCGTATCACTGGGCCTTTTTTCATCTAAGGCCTAAGTGACTTGATTGCTCGGCGAACACCGGCTGGGTCATGCGTACGAACCCCCCAAACGCCCTTGGTCACCGCAAGGGCGGCTATCGCGGCCCCAGCTAAATCCTTTAGCCCATTGTCACTCTGCTGCTCTGCGGGTAATAAAGACGCAACGAATCGCTTTCTTGACACCCCAATAAGTAGCGGCAAGCCAATGGCAACTAGGGCTGACAAATCTCGAAGCAGCTGCCAGTTCTGCGCGACATCTTTGGCAAAGCCGAACCCTGGGTCGATCACCAGCTGCGAAACCAACACTCCAGCCTGTTTTGCTCGAGCAACCTGTGCGTTGGTTTCGTTGAGTACCTGACCAGTCACGTCTTCATAGTTGGCGAACGAATCCATTGAGGCCGAGGGTGCTCGCCAATGAGTCAACACGTAGGGCACACCTGCCTTGGCAACTACCTCAAACATCGCATCATCGGCCCTACCCCCGCTTACGTCGTTGACCATCCGAGCACCTGCCGACAGTGCCGCGGTCGCGACCGATGCCCTCATGGTGTCAACACTTAAGAAGAAATCTCGCTTAGCTAATTCGGTGATTACCGGCATGACTCGTTCGATTTCAGTTTCTTCACTTATGCGTTGAGCCCCAGGGCGCGTTGATTCGCCCCCTACGTCGATTATTTCTGCACCGTCTTGTCTCATTTGTTCGGCGCGAGATATCGCCGCGTCAAATGAAAAGAATTCCCCACCGTCTGAGAACGAATCTGGGGTTACGTTAAGAACCCCCATGACCACTGGGGCTTGAGGTAACGAAATCGTCGTTTTTTAGAAAACTACCGTTGAAAGATCGTTGCCAACGCGGCAGCACGCTCAGTGCCGTTCTCGAGTGATCCACGAGCAGCTGACGTCACTGTCTTAGCACCAGGCTTAAGAACGCCTCTAAGGGTCATGCAAGTGTGTTCGCAATCGACTACCACGATCACACCCTTTGGCTCGAGAATCCGCATCATGGCATCTGCGATTTGGGAAGTCATTCGCTCTTGAACTTGAGGGCGCCTGGCAAATACATCAACTAATCGAGCAAGCTTTGAGATTCCAGTGACTCGGCCCGTTTCATTTGGCACATACCCAACATGGGCCACCCCCATGAAAGGCATCAAATGATGCTCGCAAGTTGAGTGAACCATTATGTCCTTAACAAGAACGAACTCGTCGTGCCCAATGTCAAAGGTTGTTGCCAGCACATCCTCTGGGCGCTGGTAAAGCCCTGAAAAAATCTCTGCGTACGAGCGAGCTACACGTTCCGGTGTGCCGCGAAGCCCCTCGCGATCGGGGTCTTCGCCGATAGCAAAGAGGATCTCTCGAATGGCGTTTTCGACCCGCGCAGAGTCATATGGCGAACGCTGCGCAACGTCAATGTCAGCCAGTAAGTCATTGATGCGGCTGATCACTTCGGTCATATCTGACCTGTTAGGCGGGGGCTGCGCTCGGGGCGGTTGCCGGCGCGGGTGCCGGTGGCTTGCTAGTAGCGGCCGCCGGTTTCGCAGCGCTTGTGTCTTCTTCTACGACATTCGCCACGACTTTCGGCCTGAAAGGAACGGGCCCCTTTGACGAAGGCTGACGTCGTTGTGACCCCGTCCAAGCTGGTCGTGACTTTCTCTTCTTTAATTTTGTAAAGATCCGGTTTACATCTTCTTGGTCGAGAGTCTCTTTCTCTAACAATTCGACCACCATCTTGTCGAGAACCACCCGATTGTTCTCAAGGATCTCGAATGCTTCGTGGTGGGCGGTGTCAATCAAACTACGGACTTCAGTATCAATTACGGCAGCGACGGCTTCACTGTAGTCACGCTGATGTGCAATATCGCGGCCCAAAAAGACGTCTTGAGACTCGTGTCCATAGCGAATCGCACCAAGGCTTTGGGTCATACCGAACTGTGTGACCATCGAGCGAGCCAGCGAAGTCGCTCGATCAATATCGTTACTGGCACCAGTCGTTGGGTCGTGAAAGACCAACTCTTCGGCAGCACGGCCCCCCAGCATGTACGCCAACTGATCAAGCATCTGATTTCTCGTAGTCGCATAGCGCTCTTCTTCGGGCAAAACCATGGTGTAACCGAGTGCGCGTCCGCGAGGCAAAATCGTGACTTTGTGCACTGGGTCGCTATCGGGCAAGGCGGCTGCCACGATTGCGTGCCCTGCTTCGTGATACGCGGTAATTAGTTTTTCTTTTTCGTTCATCAATCTAGAACGCTTCTGAGGCCCTGCCACGACGCGATCTATTGATTCGTCTAGCGCCTCGTCGTCAATGAGTTCTTTAGACGTGCGCGCCGTCAACAATGCCGCCTCGTTTAATACGTTAGCTAAGTCAGCACCCGTAAAGCCTGGGGTGCGCTTAGCGACTGCTTTCAAATCGATATCTGGCGCTATGGGCTTTCCTTGTGCGTGCACCTGCAAAATCGCTTCGCGCCCAGAAAGGTCAGGGCGCTCAACTGCAATCTGACGATCAAAACGGCCTGGACGCAACAGAGCGGGGTCAAGAATGTCAGGACGGTTAGTGGCAGCAATCAAAATGACGCCACCACTGACATCGAACCCGTCCATCTCTACCAACAACTGATTCAATGTCTGTTCACGCTCATCGTGGCCACCACCGAGGCCAGCACCACGCTGCCTACCAACTGCGTCGATTTCGTCCACGAAAACAATTGCCGGCGCGCTGGATTTAGCTTGCTCAAATAAATCTCGCACGCGGCTCGCACCGACACCAACGAACATCTCAACAAAATCAGAACCTGAGATAGAAAAGAAAGGCACGCCCGCCTCACCTGCAACGGCGCGGGCAAGCAGGGTTTTGCCGGTACCAGGTGGGCCATACAGCAAGACGCCCTTTGGAATCTTTGCGCCTACTTGTTGGAACTTCGTTGGGTCAGAAAGAAAGTCTTTAATCTCTTGAAGCTCTTCGACAGCTTCGCTTGCACCGGCGACATCAGCAAAAGTGGTCTTAGGCATGTCTTTGTTCAAGGCCTTGTGGCGCGACTTGCCAAAGTTCATGATGCGCGCACCGCCGCCTTGCATCTGACTTAAAAAGAAGAACAGCAGCAAAACGATCAAGACGACCGGCAAGAGAGAAACCAGCAAAGTCACAAAGAAGTTATCTTGCGGAACGTCAACCGTGTAGCCCTCAGGCAGCTGACCTGCATCTGATTTCGCTTGCAAGAGCTCTTGTAGAACCACGCCTTGACCGTCTATGTAGTCAGACTCGATCTGGGTGCCATCACGAAGCGTTAGCTGTATGCGCTGCTCGCGATCAACCAGGGTCGCTTTACTGACTCTGTTGTCATTGATTGCTGCCACCGCTTCTGAGGTAGAAACGGCCTCGGGCGCGGTGGTGCCAGATACCAGGTTGCTGCCAATCAAGATGATCGCGCCGACCAGAAGGATCCAAATGAGTGGCCCACGAAGGAATTTGCTGTTCTTCATATGCGCTCTAAGTCTAAGGTCGCTCCGAATAGACCGCAGGGTTAAGTGTTGCCACCGAATCTAGGTTCCGATACCCCTCGGCATAATCGAGCCCATAACCAACGACGAAATCCGGCGGTATGTCAAAGCCCACGTACTTCACGTCTACGTGAACTTGAATAGCTTCAGGTTTTCTTAATAAAGCAAATACCTCTAGCGAGGCAGGTTGGCGGGCGCGCAGGTTTTGTACCAACCAAGACAGTGTCAACCCAGAGTCAACGATGTCTTCGAGAATTAGCACGTGGCGGTTTGCGATGTCGGCGTCTAGATCTTTAAGAATCCTCACTACCCCGCTCGAGGTAGTGCCCTTGCCATAAGAGCTCACCGCCATCCAGTCCATCTCGACGCTAAATGAAAGTTGACGCGAAAGATCGGCCATCAGCATGACGGCACCCTTTAAGACGCCCACCAACAAGACGTTCTTGTTTTGGTAGTCGTTTTCTATCTGTTTTGCTAACTCGGCTAAACGTTCATTAATTTGGTCTTTTGTCACCAGCACATCAAGAAAGTCGCCAGCTGCGTCTACTGGTTTCATTGGCTTACCTTTTCGCATAGCAAATCCGCACCCTCACGCCTCGCGGTAAAGCCAGCTGGTAAGGCGATACGAATCGAATTTAGGGTTTGCGACAACAAGGTTTGCAGTTGGGTCGCATGCAGATAGTTGAGTTCAGCCCGCGGTACCCCACGCTGGCTAATCCAAGTCAATAACACTCTGCGCGCGATGGCAGGTTGTTCTTGCGATAGTTTTTCAGCGTTTAGTCGCTGACTTTTTTGATCGAACACCAAATCAAAGACTTGCATCGACAGGCTGTCTAAGACCTCAGCGTCATCTCGTAGTAGGTCGGCACTGCGAGTCAAGCCTTGAATCACGCTCTCGCCCAGAGCCTCGACCAAAGCAGGCAAAGCGATCTTTCGAACTTTCACACGGGTATGACTTAGGTCTTCGTTTGCGGGGTCTTGCCAAAAAGAAAGCGACCACTCGGCGCATGCTGCTTGGGTAGTTTCGCGACTGACACCAAGCAGGGGTCGAAAGAAAATATCGCGCTGTCGAGGAATGCCGGCCAGTGAAGTCGTGCCAGAGCCGCGTGCCAAACGCATCAACAAAGTCTCTGCCTGATCGTTTTGGGTGTGAGCGGTAAAGACTGCGCGTGCTTTCGTTTTGATTGCGACCTCTTGTAGTGCGGTGTAGCGCAAAGACCTGGCGGCTGTCTCGCTTCTCTCATGCGCGGGCAGTTTCACGGCTACGACCGGTGCAAGCCCCATTTCTTCAAGTGTGGTCACGGTCGTTGCAACAACTTCCCCCGCCTCTTTAGACCAACCATGATCAACCACGATTGCTCCGGCGCTTAAATTCGCCATCGGGGCTTCGAGCGAGACAGCTTTGGCCAGTGCCAGTGAATCTGCCCCGCCCGAGCACGCGACAAGCACTAGGTCTGCGGGCTTGAACTTCGTGAGCTGGGCTCTAGCGGCCTGACGAACTTGCATGGTTGCCGGCAACATATTTTTCGCTGTCATTTCGCAATGGTACGCGCTCTGTAATTATTACCCGCCGTGAAGTGGTCACTCGGATTGGGTTTAGCGCTCACCGCCCTGGTAGCTGCTGTCGTCGCCGTTCTAGCCCCGCCTGACCAGCTAGAGGCCACGTACCAGTGGCAACCGAGTACGGACGGAAACTCTTCACCATTGCTCTTAGTCGAGGGTGAACCTGACCAAATGAATTTGGTAATACCGTGTTCGAAACTCGCCCAGCCAAATCAAAAGCTCTTCGCTAGTTCGGGTCGTCCTGAAAAGTTTCCGGCGTTAGTGATCACAGCTACCGGGGCCGGGCCCCGACTAGACATTCCAGCTAATTTGAAAGAGCCGACTAACTACGTGCCGGTAGCAACTACTGCTGCCATCTCGCCGACATGTCATTTACGACTTGAGTACGAGCAAAGCACGAGGCTGCTCTCGGTTGCTCTGCTTGAACCAACTGGTGGCAAGGTGCTTGAAGCGTTCGACTATCAAATGCCCGCAGAAGGTGGTTTTGAAGTCACTGGACTGCATTGGGCCCCCGAGGTTGATGCCGCTGGCGTGAATGCGACGGTTGTTACGTCGCCCTTTGTCACGGTGCGTCCGAGTGCATTGCAACTAGTGGCCATCGCCGTGTTTCTGATAGCTGCAGGTGTGGCGATATATATCGCTTACAGAGAGCGCAAAAAGCTGACTATGCGCGATCGGATCTCGCCTGAATCGAACTGGCGCGGGCTTTGGGGCAAGCTGCGGCCTTACCCGTCCGAAGTGATGATGTCTTTCTTCTCCTTATTCATCATGGTCGTGGACATTCCGCGCTATGACGATGGCTGGAACCTCTGGGTTGGCGAGCAATTTGTATCCAGCGGAACATTTTCGAACCTGGTGTTTGGGCAGAACCTTTCTACTCATTTAGATTTGCCATTTTTCTTAGTGCTTGGCGTTTTGATCGAGCCGTTTAACTCGGTGCTTGGCATGCGCCTACTGCCACTTTTTCTGGCGGTATTCATTTGGGTTGTGCTAAGGCGGTTTATCTTGCCGCGATTTGACTTAAGTAAGCCCGCGATCGTGACCGCGTGGGTCGTCACTGCCGCTTACATTTTGGCTTGGGGTTCAACCCTTAGAGGTGAGCCCTTTGTCATTGCTTGCACGGTCGCAGTAATTGCTTTAATTGCCACCTGGCCTGGCGCACCTAGTTTGGGTGCTACTCGTACGGGGTTCTTGATAGCGATTCTTGGTCTCGGGCTGGCAAGCCATCAAACGGCTTTAGTTGCCGTCGCTGCAGCGGTTGCCGCGATCCCTTTGGTTGTTAGGGCGTTGCGTTCTCGCCCATCGGCGGTATTAACGGCGAGCGCCTGGGGAATCGGCGTCTCACTACTACTCGTATTCGCAAACTCAAATGTCTCGCGGACTCTAGAAGGGTTAGGGCGATACCAAGCGCGCACTGAAGGGCATTCCTACGGGCCATTGGATGAGTGGCGACGCATGTTTGATTTTGTCAATCAGTGGAATGCTGCTGCCGGTTACCTAACAATTGCGCTCTTCATCGCAGGGCTAATCACCTTGCTGCTCGTTTGCGGTTACTACTTGACACTTATTGATCGCACAACACCTAAGACTTTGGTAGTTGCCTCTGCGATTCTTCTGCCCGCGGGCCTTCTCTTTACTGGGTCAAAGTGGAACTGGCATTACGCAGTCTTGTTGCCCACTGCGGTGTTGGGTTGGGCTCTGCTAACTCAGGCTGTCGTAAGTCCCGTGGTTCGCGGGCGAGTCTTAATGGTGGCGACCCCCGTCCTCGCTGTCATTGCAGCTGGATTAGCCGCTGCGTGGGGGCTGCACGAAGGGCGCCCATGGAGTGACATCATCGCGTTCGCATTTCAACGTTCTGTCTTATCGAAAGAAGCCGAAACTAATTGGCCATTGCTCTTTGGCCCCAAGTCAGCATGGTGGGTCTGGGTTGGCCTAGCACTTGCAGTTGCAGCATTGACTTATGCGATAGCTCGAGCACGACGTGAGCCCGCGAGATACGCGGCTGCTTGGTCGGTTGCTTTCGCAACGCTGTCTATGACGGTGGTGGTAGCAAGTTTTCAATTAAGCCCCCCGATCAAAGACGCAATCAAGAATCCTCGTGAATGGACTTTCGTATACCAAAGCGTCATGGGCCTAGTTGACCCAAACGTTCGATGCGGGGCCCCGTCGGCAACATTCGTGACTGCCTCAGATGAATCAGGGGTCGCCGGTGAAAGCGTGCAACAAATTCTCGACAAAACCGGGGGTGCCATGGCGCTACCACCTCAGGTTGTTATGGCAGCCCCTTGCAGTCGTGCGCCAGAAATTCGGGACGGGGTGCAAGAGATTCCCTCGATGATCATGGGCAGGCTTGATTTAGCGGGGGCACGACTAGAGGCTGAGACGACAGCAGTCCCGTGGGTTTGTAATTCATTCCCGACAGAGCGTTCGGCCGAGTATTTGTGTTTCTCGCGATTGATAAAGATTGGCGAGCCGCTTACGGCGAGCAACGTTCACTGGCGCCAATGGGGTACGTAAGGGCGCCAGGTTAAAGGGCGTTAGCGGTTTAGCGAAAGGCTGGGATTCCCGTCAAGGCTTCACCGACAACCAGTGTGTGCATCTCATTTGTTCCCTCATAAGTAAAGACCGATTCGAGATTCATCATGTGACGCATAATCGGGTATTCGAGAGTTATTCCGTTGCCCCCGAGAATCGATCTGCATTCGCGCGCGATTTTCAGAGCGGCCTTCGCGTTGTTTAGCTTGCCCACGCTGACCTGTTCTGGGCGCAGGCTGCCCCCGTCTTTTAAGTTGGCAAGATGTAGAGCAAGCAAGATTCCGTTTCCAAGCTCTAGTGCCATGTCTGCAAGTTTTTGTTGCGTCATTTGATACCCAGCGATTGGCTTGTCGAACTGGTCGCGTTCTATCGCATATTCGATAGTGGTTTCGAGGCAATCACGCCCGGCCCCAAGTGCACCGAACACGATGCCGAAGCGCGCTTCACTTAGACACGAAAGTGGGCCCTTTAACCCAATTACTTCTGGCAAAACCGCATCAGCGGGCAGCCGCACGGCATCGAAGGTCAGTTCACTTGTGACCGAAGCGCGAAGTGACATCTTCTTCTTAATGTCCGTGGCCTTAAAACCGGGTGAGTCGGTAGGTACGACGAATCCGCGAACGCCGTCGTCAGTTTGAGCCCAAACGACGGCAACATCGGCGACGCTGCCGTTGGTGATCCACATCTTTGAACCGTTAAGCACCCAATCAGAGCCATCTTGTTTTGCGTTGGTTCGCATGCCGGCAGGGTTAGAACCGAAATCAGCCTCGGTTAAGCCAAAGCATCCGATCGCCTCGCCTTTTGCCATTTGTGGCAGCCACTGTTGCTTTTGTTCGCTCGAGCCAAATGCGTGGATCGCAAACATGGCCAATGAACCTTGCACGCTAACTAATGAGCGAATGCCTGAGTCGCCAGCTTCTAGTTCATGACACGCCAAACCATAAGCGCGAGCAGATGTGCCCTGGCACCCAAAACCCTCAAGGTGCATGCCAAGAACACCGAGGGTGCCAAGCTCGCGTGCTAGTTCGCGCACCGGCAGTTCGCCAGACTCGAACCACGTAGCAATTTGCGGGTTGATACGGGACGCGACAAAGTCGCGCACCACCGACTGAATTGCGCGCTCTTCTTC
>VGAH01000009.1 GCA_016870945.1 Actinomycetota bacterium
TAGCAGCCCTAAAACCAGCGGTACCCAACTAGGTGCTGAACCGATTTCAGTGTCGATTAACTCGAAGGTGACACCACCGAAGACGAACACCATCACCATTACTGACAGCGCTAGGCCCAAGTCACCAACTCGGTTGACGATGAAGGCCTTTTTGGCCGCAGCTGCCGCAGATGGCTTGTATTGCCAAAAACCGATCAATAGATAAGAGGCAAGGCCTACGCCCTCCCACCCGACATAAAGCAATAGATAGTTATCAGCAAGAACCAGCAGCAGCATCGCTGCTACGAAGAAGTTCATGTAAGCGAAGAAGCGACTCTGGTTAGGGTCGTGTGACATATAGCTAACCGAATACACGTGGATCAAAGCCCCGACGATGGTCACCAGCAGTACGAATGACATCGAGAGGGGGTCAAGCTGTAAAGCAACTGGCACGACGAAATCGCCCACCGCAAACCATTCGTATATCGAGTCAATAATCAGTCGGTCACTTACCGGCAAACTGATCATGGCAAAGAACAACAAGAGACCAATGACGGTTATTACCCCCATTGACGCGACACCAAGCCATGGGGCGAACCTGCCTAATTGCGATCCAAACAGAATCAGCACTAGCGCACTTAGCAAAGGCAACACAACTAGCAACCATGAGAACTCAAAAATGCCGGTCGCAGCCTGAGGAACCAGAGCCTCAGACGCGACTAGTTCGGCGCTAACTATCACCAGCGCAACAAGTTCGGCGCATCATCAGATGCTGAGTTTCGAGTTCGATAGATCGTCACGATGATTGCCAGGCCAATTACGACTTCTGCGGCGGCAACGACCATCACGATGAAAGCAGCAATCTGGCCATCGATAACGCCCCAGTAGCGAGCTGCCGTCACAAAGACCAAATTCGCTGCATTCAACATAAGTTCAATCGACATGAACGCCACGATGGAGTTTCTTCGCAACATCACACCCGCCAAACCGATGCTGAATAACACACCCGCCAAGGTCAGATACGCATCAGCACTCACAAATCTTTACCTTCGGCAATCTGGCGAACTTCTTCAGCTGCTGCCACGTCAATCGGGCGAACTGTCCCTCGCGCGATCATCGGGCTAGGCACGCTATTGGTGGCCAGAGAACCGTCAGGTAGCAATGCCGGGGTATCGACCGCGTTGTGGCGAGCGTAAGTACCTGGTGCCGGTAGTGGCCCTGGGTCTTCGCCAGAACGAAAGCGATCTCTAGAAAGATCACGCTGGGTGCGATGCTCACCGAGACGCTCGCGATATGCGAGCACCAATGCACCAATCGTCGCAGTTATCAAGAGTGCAGCAGTAAGTTCAAATATCACCACGTAGTCAGAAAAAAGCGAAAAAGCAATCGCGCGAACGTTTCCACCGCTAGCTGCGTCGACCTGAGCAAGACCTATAGGTTCACCGGGCATAGACCTCGCGAAACCGCTGATCAACAAAGCCGCAAAACCGACGGCGGCCAAAATTGCAAGCACTCGCTGCCCTTGCAAGGTCTCGACTAGAACCTCGGCCGAATCAACACCGATGATCATGAGCACGAACAAGAACAACATCATGACTGCACCGGTGTAGACGACGACTTGTACGACGCCCAAAAAGGCTGCACCTTGTGCCACGTACAACAAGGCCAAACTAATCATCGTGAGTGCTAGCCACAAAGCGCTGTGAACTGACTTCTTCGAGATCAACATGCCAAAACCACCGGCAGTGGCGGTAGTAGCCATGATCCAAAAAAGCACAACCTCAGCGCTCATCGGGCCCCGTCACTAGGCCTGCGTAGTAATCAGCATCAGTTAGGCCCATAACCATCGGGTGCGGCGGGGGCACCATCTCGCCCGTTAATGGTGCGAGCAGATCTTTCTTTTCATAGATCAAATTCGTTCGTGAATCATCGGCAAGCTCGAATTCGGTGGTCATCGTTAGCGCCCGAGTTGGGCAAGCCTCTATGCACAAACCGCAAAAAATGCAACGCAGGTAGTTGATTTGGTAGACGCGGCCATAACGCTCACCGGGGCTGTAGCGCTCTTCTTCGGTGTTGGGTGCACCCTCGACGTAAATTGCATCAGCTGGGCAAGCCCACGCACAAAGCTCACAACCGATGCATTTCTCTAGACCATCTGCATAGCGATTTAGCTGATGCCTGCCGTGAAAGCGGGGCTTGGGTGGGTACTTCGCCGCTTGCTCGGGGTACTGCTCGGTGTTGACCTTGCGGAACATGGCCACGAAAGTCGTTATGAAGCCGGGTAACGGCTGGGGCAACTTAAGAATCTCGCTTCACCCCCGCCCAAAGATTTATGGCACCAACCAAACGCTCGTCATCAACGGGCGGGTTAGTTCCATCGGCGAGCGATTCGTCAAGTGCGAACTCTTCGGGCTCGCGTTTGGGGCGCTGATCACCCCGCCAATCACGCACAAATAGCGCCAACAGAAGCAAGCCAAGTGGCACACCAACTAACAACACAGTTTGAGTCGCCGAGAGCTGAACTTCGCCACGTAGCCCTCTAGCGATTGCAATCAAGACGATCCAGGCAAGGGCTACCGGAATCAGCACCTTCCAGCCGAAGTGCATGAACTGGTCGTAACGCAATCGAGGCAAGGTGCCGCGCAACCAAATGAAAATGAACAACAACAGGCAAACCTTCAAGAAGAACCACAAAACGGGCCAATAACCTTCGTTCGCACCTTCCCACAATGAGATGGGCCAAGGGGCTCGCCAGCCGCCTAGGAACAACGTCGTGGCCAAAGCTGAGACTGTGACCATGTTTATGTATTCAGCCAAGAAAAACAATGCAAACTTCAAAGACGAATACTCGGTGTGAAAGCCGCCCACTAGTTCACCTTCGGCCTCAGGTAGATCGAACGGCGCACGATTCGTCTCACCCACCATTGAAATCAGGTAGATCAAGAAGGACGGGGCCAGCAGCACCGCGTACCAGAGGCTGGTCTGCGCGTCCACTATTTGCGAGGTGGACATACTTCCCGCGTACAAGAAGACCGCGACGAACGACAACCCCATCGCGATTTCATAAGAAATTACCTGTGCCGTACTTCGTAGACCGCCCAAAAGCGAGTAAGTCGAGCCAGAAGACCAGCCAGCCAGCACCAACCCATAAATGCCAACGCTTGCTACTGCTAGGACGTAGAGAACTGACACAGGAAAGTCAGTCAATTGCAACGGCGTCAAATAGCCGGCAAAATCAACCACTGGGCCAAATGGAATAACCGCAAACGTCATGAATGCTGCGACTGCAGATATAACCGGTGCTATCCAGTAAACGGCTCTATGCGCGTTGGTTGGAATGATCTCTTCTTTAAAGGCGAGTTTGACCCCGTCCATTAGTGATTGCAGAGTGCCTGCAGGCCCGGTGCGATTCGGGCCGATGCGTTGTTGCATGCGAGCAACCACTCTTCGTTCTGCGTAAATAGTGAACAAAGTCAGAAGAACCAAGATCACAAAGACCAGCAGAACCTTGATTGCGACTACCCACCAGGGGTCTACCCCAAAGATGCTCATCTAGGCCTTGGCGACCTTTACCGTTGCGCCTTCACGCGCCTTCAACGTGACGAGAACCTGCGAGCCAGGTGAGTTCATTGGTAGCCACACCGAATCTTCATGAATCTCGTCAATTTCGACTGGCAACGTGACGACGCCGTTTACGGTGCTTACCGTTACCAAGTCACCCGTGGCCACACCTAGTTGTTTTGCACGACCAGGCGAAATGATCACTTGAGAGGGCCGACGTGTGCCCGCCAAGTGCTCTTCTGGGCCCTGCATTACGCCGAGATCGAGCAGCTGGTGCCACGTTGACAAAACGGCGCTCCCACTTGGGGGTGCTTTGACATCTGCGGCTTCTATGGTTGGCGCCCCTGCTCGTTTGAATTCCTTTTTAGTTCCAGTTGGCCCTTCACCAAGAAGCTTTGCCATTTCATATTGAACTTCATCAATGCGCCAACCTGTATTCGGTGCACCCATTTCTTTTGCCAACATGCCGAGCACGGTGGAATCAGAAACGGCAGGGCTGTCGTTAAGTGCCCTGTTGAAGTGCCGAACTCGGCCCTCCCAGTCGGTAAACGAGCCGCCCTTTTCGATCACCGAAGCCACCGGCAAGATGACGTGAGCATAGGAACTCACGTCAGAAAGTCGCTGCTCGAAGCTAACTATGAACTTCGCTTCACTAAGGGCCTGTTTGAAGGTGTCTACATCAGGAGCATCAGAGATTTGCAGCCCCGCAGTTATCAATGCATCGATCTTTCCTTCAGAAATCTCGCGCAAAATCTTTTCTTGCGGCTTACCCCTACGCACCGCAAGGTCACTCGGTTCAACCCCCCAAACCCGAGCCACATCAGCTCTAGCCGCTGCGTCTGCCATCAGTCGACCACCTGGCAAAAGGCCTGCTAGCGCACCGGCGTCAAGAGCGCCACGTTCGCCAGCGCGCCGAGGTACCCAAGCAAGCTTGGCCCCGGTCTCATTGGCTAGATCGATCGACGCTGAGTAAGCACCGGCAGACGAAGCGGCTCGCTCGCCCACCAAAATCACGGCACCCTTTTTCTTTAGTGCTGTCAAAACTGACTGGGATCCGCGCAAGTCACCAGCCAACAAAGAATCAATGGTTGCCGCCTCACCCCCAGCAACGGTTGAGAGCAACTGTGCGCCTAGTTTTCTTAAGCCCCGAGTTAACAATGGGCCGATGACAGCGACTTTGAGACCTGATTTTCTGTAAGCCTTGCGTAGACGCAAGAAAATAATTGGTGACTCTTCTTCTGGTTCAAGGCTTACCAACAAAACGATTGGAGCATTTTCGAGATCTTCATATGTGACTACTAGCCCGGTGCCTGCTACGTGGTGAGCTAAGAAATCTGCCTCTTCACCAGAAGAGGGTCGATTACGAAAATCGATATTGTCACTTTGCAAGACCAAGCGCGTGAACTTGGCAAACGAATAAGCGTCTTCATTCGTCAATCGCCCACCCAAAAGGGCAGCAACAGAGGGGCTCAAGGCGCTTAGACCTTTGGCAGCAAAGGCAATGGCCTCAGACCAACTGACCTCGTGCAGCACGCCATCGCTGCCACGAACCAGCGGTGCGCTCAAGCGCCCATGTCGCATATAAGTAAAGGCGAAGCGCCCTTTATCGCAGTTCCAATCTTCATTGACGGCCGGGTCTTCCCACGCGAGGCGGCGCATCACGAAATCACGGCGATAGTCAGTGCGCAGTGCGCACCCGGAAGCACAGTGTTCGCAGGTCGTCTTTACCGAGACTAAGTCGAAAGGTCGAGAACGAAATCGATAAGACGTGGATGTCAAGGCACCGACTGGACAAATCTGAATCGTGTTACCAGAGAAGTAAGAATTAAATGGCTCATCGTGCGCGATGCCTACTTGCTGATCTGAGCCTCTCTCTAACAAATCGATGAACGGGTCACCGGCAACTTGTTCAGAGAATCGAGTGCAGCGCGCACAGCTAACGCAACGTTCACGGTCTAGCAAGATCTCAGTGCTGATGGCAAGAGGTTTCGGGAACTCCCGCTTAGGCCCGCCGAAGCGAGAGTCAGGCCGCCCAGCCGTCATTGCTTGGTTCTGTAACGGGCACTCCCCACCCTTGTCGCAGACGGGGCAGTCCAGCGGGTGATTGATTAGCAAGAACTCCATCACGCCTGCTTGTGCTTGCTCTGCGACTTGAGATGTCATTTGAGTTCTTACTTTCATTCCTTCCGTCAAAGTCACTGCACACGAGGCTTGTGGCTTCGGCATTCCCTCGATCTCGACAAGACACATGCGGCAGGCTGCTACGGGGTCAAGTAGCGGATGGTCACAAAAACGTGGAATGAACGTGCCCAAAGTTTCAGCTGCGCGAATGATCAAGGTTCCCTCGGGCACGACAACATCTATGCCGTCAACGCTCGCTCGCACGGTCATTAGACAGCCACCGGCGACTTCAGCATCGTTGCCGCTGGGTCAAACGTTTTGTCTACCGGGGTCTTAGTAGCCAGGTCGAACTCATCGGCGAAGTACTTCATCGCTGCCGGAAACGGCGTAGCTGCCGCGTCACCTAAAGCACAAAAGGATCGGCCCTCAATTTGATTCGAAAGATCGTCAAGAAGTTTTAGTTCAGTCTTCTTGCCATCGCCTTGCTCAAATCTTTGAAGAATGTCAACGACCCAGTAGGTGCCCTCACGACATGGTGTGCACTTACCGCAGGACTCGTGCTTGTAGAACTCGAGCCACCTTGTAACGGCTTTTACGACACTCGTCGTTGTGTCAAAGACCATCGGGGTGCCCGTCCCGAGCATTGTTCCTGCAGCGGCGAGGTCTTCATAGGTGAGCGGTATGTCTAAGTGCTCTGCGGTAAGCATCGGAACCGAAGACCCACCCGGGATCCAAAACTTCACATCACGCCCGTAGCGAACCCCGCCGGCGTAATCGAGCAACTCGCGCATCGTGATTCCAAATGGCGCCTCGTAGATGCCAGGTCTTTCGACGTGGCCGGACACCGCCCATAACTTGAAACCGGGTGACTTTTCGGTTCCGTAGCCGCGAAACCATTCAGCGCCATTTGTGACGATGAAGGGCACGTTCGCGATGGTTTCGACGTTGTTTATGACTGTCGGTGCGGCATAAAGCCCGGCTACCGCAGGAAACGGCGGCTTCAACCTTGGTTGTCCGCGAAAGCCTTCGAGGCTGTCAAGCAGGGCCGTCTCTTCACCACATATATACGCCCCTGCGCCCGCATGAACGGTAACTTCTAGTGAGTAGTCACTGCCAGCAACGTTTCTTCCGATTAGGCCTGCCTCGCGCGCTTCTTTGACGGCCCAACTAACGCGGCGAACGGCCTCGGGCACTTCACCTCTTATATAGATGAAGGCCTCTTTCGCCTCGATTGCGTACGAGGTGATGATCACGCCCTCGACCAATAAATGCGGGTCAGCCAACATCAAAGGCACGTCTTTGCACGCCCCAGGCTCACTCTCGTCGGCATTGACTACCAAATAGCGCGGCTTGTCGCCCTTCTTAGGGACGAAACCCCACTTCATACCTGTCGGGAACCCAGCGCCACCGCGGCCGCGTAACCCAGAAGCTTTCACCAACTCGATCACCTGGTCGGGTGTCTTCTTTAGCGCAGCCTTTAGAGCCTTATAGCCGCCAACTTTTTGATAACCCGCCAAAGTGAACAGATTCGGGTCGTCCCAGTGCTCAGTGATTATCGGTCTGAGCTTTTGACTTGAGCGCTTAGCCGCCATTAGGACTTTGCCTTACCTTTTGCGACCATAAGGCCCGCGAGCATCGCGTCATCAACGGCTGGTTGGGTCGGCTCCGTTAATTCCATTCCGGCCAAGACTTTCTCTACTTCTCGAAAACCACGCACGGTTGAGCCTCTGTCTGGCTTAACTTCTTTGCCGTCGCGCAAGTCTGCGACCACTTCGTGCATGCGCCACGGGGTCATGTACTGAAAGAATTCCCAGTCGATCGTGACAACGGGTGCTTGCGAGCACGCTGCCTGGCACTCGATGTGCTCAACGGTGAACATGCCATCGGGGCTGTCCCCGTTTTCGTCCACCGATAAGTACTCGCGCAGGTCTTGCAAGACTGCGTCGCCACCGAGCATGCCGCAAAGAGAGGTCGTACAAACCCCAATTAAGTGCTTACCGCAAGGCCGTCTGCGATACATCGTGTAGAAGGTTGAAACCCCAGAAACCTCTGCTGGCGAAATGCCGAGAACACGTGCACAAGCCTCTATACCTTCAGGTGACACCCACCCTTGATAAGACTGAACCAAATGCAGCATCGGCAATATCGCTGAGCGCCGATGTGTGTAGCGGTCAGCAATCGTGGTTAGTTCTTTGTCGATGTCGTTTGGCAGTGACACCGAATTAGCAGGCGGAGTCACTTACCTATCGACCCCACCCATCACTGGATCCAAGCTGGCAAGAGCTGCGATTAAATCCGCGATTTGACCACCTTCGCCAACGGCTGGCGTGGCCTGCAAATTCGAGAATGAGGGGTCTCTGAAGTGCACGCGATAAGGCCTAGTCGAATCATCGCTGACTACAAACGCACCTAACTCACCTCTGGGTGACTCAACTGCGGTGTAGACCTGGCCCCGCGGTACCTGAAAACCTTCGGTGACTAACTTGAAATGATGAATCAAAGCCTCCATCGACTGCGACATGATCTTTGCGATGTGCTCTTGTGAGTTACCAAGCCCATCAGCCCCTAAAGCAAGCTGAGCAGGCCAAGCAATTGATTTGTCCTCGATCATTACCGGCCCGGGCTCTAGAAAATCCAAAGCCTGGTCAACGAGGTTTAGAGATTCGGCTATCTCGCCCAGCCGAATCAAGAATCGCCCGTAGGCGTCACACGTGTCTTGGGTCTGCACCTCAAATTCATAACGTTCATAACCCAGATACGGCTGGGTCTTACGAAGATCCCACGGAACCCCGGTTGCCCTTAACACCGGGCCAGTAACGCCAAGAGCTAAGCAACCTTGAAGATCCAAATAACCAACGCCCTTGGTTCGGCCAAGCCAAATTTGATTTCCCACCAAGATGTTGACGTTGTCTTGGGTGCTTTTGCGCAGGTGCTTGACGGTCGCTCTAATTTTTTCGACGGCTCCCGGGGGTAGGTCACAAGAAACACCGCCGGGTCGCACATAAGCATGATTCATTCGCAGGCCGGTCACCATCTCAAAAATGTCCAAAATCAACTCGCGATCTCGAAATCCAAAGGTCATGGCGGTTAAGGCGCCAAGTTCCATACCGCCGGTCGCTAGTGCGACGAGGTGAGACGAGATTCGATTGAGTTCCATCATCAAAATTCGTAACGTCTTTGCCCGCTCAGGTACTTGATCGCTAATTCCAAGTAACTTTTCAACACCCATGCAGTAGACGGTTTCGTTGAAGAAGGGCGAGAGGTAGTCCATGCGCGTTACGAACGTCACACCCTGTACCCAATTTCGAAACTCAAGGTTCTTCTCAATGCCGGTGTGCAGATAGCCGATACCCGGGCGGACTTGGACGACGGTTTCCCCGTCCAATTCGAGTATCAAGCGAAGTACGCCGTGCGTTGAAGGGTGTTGTGGCCCCATGTTGACCACGATGCGTTCTTGTTCACCCTCGACACCGGTAACAAGTGATTCCCAATCACCGCCCGAAAGGTTAAATACGGTGCCCTCAGTGGTCTCAATTGAAGGTGCGTAGTCGGTGGTCATTTAGGTGTACCACCTGCGCTCGTCAGGCGGCGGAATGATCGCGCCCTTGTATTCAACGTCAACCCCGCTTAAGGGGTAGTCCTTACGTTGCGGGAACCCAGGCCAGTCATCGGGCATAAGAATGCGTGTAAGACCAGGGTGTCCAACAAATATCACTCCGAAGAAGTCATAAGTTTCGCGCTCGTGCCAGTTATTGCCCGGATAAACGGACGTAACAGAAGCCACTCGCGGATCTTTCACTGGTAGCGCGACCTCGACGCTAAGTCTTCGATTGTGAAGCATCGAAAGCAGCGGGTAATTGATGTGAATCTCACGGCCCTGCTCTTCTGGCCAATGGACACCCGCCACCCCAAGGCAAACTTCGAAACTCAATTCATCTTCGTCACGGAGAGACTGCATGACTGTCAAAAGATGTTCCCGCGCAATCATCAACGTGAGCTCGGCCCGGTAAATCATCACTTTTTCGATTACCTGCTCTGGCATTAGATCTTTTGCTTTAAGACTCTTACTTAGGGCGAGCACAGCTTTGTCGAACCAACTGCCGAACGGTGGCTCGGCGGCGGGAATTTCTGAAACTACCTTGCGTAAGCCCCCGTACCCGCTGGTGTCTGGTGAACCGTGTACACCGAAGGAACCCTCGCGAACCTCTAAGCCGCGCGTGAGCTCTGTCATGCCAGCAAGCCTTTTCGCTCTAGCAGTGGCAACTCTTTTCGAGCAAATTCTTCGTTTAACACGATTTCTTCGCGCTTGGCTGAGCCCATCTTTTCGTTTTGGATCTTTTCTTGTAACTTCAAAATCGCGTCTATCAACATCTCGGGGCGCGGCGGGCAGCCGGGTAGGTACATGTCAACCGGGACTACGTGATCAACACCTTGCACGATCGCGTAGTTGTTGAACATTCCCCCACTGGATGCACAAACACCCATGGCCAAGACCCATTTGGGACTAGCCATCTGGTCATAGATCTGACGCAGAACTGGCGCCATCTTTTGACTGACCCGCCCGGCCACGATCATTAAATCTGCCTGTCTAGGCGAGGCTCTAAAAACTTCCATCCCAAACCGAGCCAAGTCGAATCGGCCGGCGCCAGTTGCCATCATTTCAATCGCGCAACAAGCGAGCCCAAACGTCGCTGGCCAAAGTGAAGTCTTTCGGCTGTAACCCGCGAGCTTCTCAACTGTGGTCAACAAGATGCCGCTAGGCAGTTTCTCTTCTAGTCCCACTGCAAACCGCCCCGGCGCCAGTCGTAGGCATAGGCGACGATCAGATTGAACAAGAACAACAGCATGGCCAAGATTCCGAACAGCCCCAGTTGATCGAATGCAACGGCCCAGGGGTACAAGAAAACGATTTCAATGTCGAAGATGATGAACAGCATCGCAGTCAAGTAGTACTTAACGGGGAATCTGCCCCCACCAAACGGCTGAGGTGTGGGTTCGATGCCGCACTCATAGGCCGCGGCTTTCGCACGATTGAAACGCTTTGGCCCCGTAAATGTCGCCAACACCACCGAAAAAATGGCGAAGGCGGCTGCCAGGCCACCCAGGCCGACTATGGGCCAAGCGACGTTCAAGCCGCGAAACCCCCTCGGAAGCCGAT
Organism: Actinomycetota bacterium; assembly: GCA_016870945.1. GTDB lineage: Bacteria > Actinomycetota > Actinomycetes > S36-B12 > UBA5976 > VGAH01. The sequence continues at coordinate 10,820 of VGAH01000009.1, forward strand.
GATTTTCAAAGCCAAAATCGGACTAAGTCTATTTGTGTGCCACACGTCACGCGGCTGGCGCCAAGCGAGTCAAGGCAGCAATAGTTCGATCGCTTATGTCCCCTCCTCGGGGGGCAGAGAGGTTGGCTAGCAGTTTGAGAGTGAAGTTCATCAATCCGTCATATTTGAGACCATGTCTCGTTGCCAATTGCATCACTTGCGGTCGACTTATCAGTGACACGAACAGGCGACCGAGTGTGTAGTAACCGCCCAGCCGTGCCTTCAAAACCTCGGGGTACCTGAGCAGTTCTCTCTCGCGCTGATACGAACTTGACTTGCTAAGTGCGGTATCGATGACCTCAGCAGCGAGTGCGGCCGATTCCATTGCATAGGCGATGCCCTCGCCATTGAACGGGTTCACCATTCCACCTGAGTCCCCGACCAACATCAACCCTCGCGTGTAGGTGGGTTGCCGGTTAAACCCCATCGGCAATGCGGCACCGCGCACCGGCTGGGTCATATTGCTTTCAGACAAGCCCCATTCAGGTGGTGTCTGGTCAAGCCACTTGCGCAAGAGATCTCGATAGTCAACTGACTGAAAGGACGGGGACGAATTCAATATTCCAAGCCCCACGTTGGCAGTGCCATCGCCCATTCCAAAAATCCATCCGTAGCCTGGCAACAGATCTGACCCGTCTCTAAGTTCGAGCCAAGACTCTAAGTAGTCATCGTTAGTGCGAGGGCTTTGAAAGTAGGTTCGCACAGCCACACCCATGGGCCTGTCATCTCTTTTTTCAATACCTAAAGCCAGTGCCAAACGACCAGACACCCCATCAGCGGCTATCACGACTTTGGCGCGAAGTTCTATCTCTTCTTTTGAGTCGGTGTTGCGAACTTTCACCCCGGCAACTCGCTCGTTGTCGTCGAATACCGACTCAGTGGCTCGGGTCTTCGTCATTAGATGAGCCCCGCTTGCCTCTGCGTGTCGAGCCAAAATTTCGTCGAAGTCTTCACGCGTGCGCACCAACCCGTACTCAGGAAACCCGTCAACCTTCGGCCAGTCCAGCTCAAGCACTCGGCCGCCACCGACGATACGAAGACCCTTATTAGGTAGCCAACCCTTTTCGCGGCTGGTATCTATGCCTAGATCATGAAGTTGTTTAACGGCACGAGGCGTGAGCCCGTCACCACAAACTTTCTCTCTCGGAAACTCTGACTTCTCAACCAAGGCGACATCTGCCCCAAGCTTTGCTAAGTAAGCAGCTGCCGTTGATCCGGCAGGGCCGGCACCTACAACGATGACGTCGTAATCACGCTTGTTCGTCATTTGCTAGGCCCCTCTGTCTGGTGCAAGTTAACCGCTCTGTGAATAGCTACTGCGCCACCTGCCAAGTTTTGCCAAGTGACCGACCCCCACCCAGCTTCGGCGATAACTCGAGCAAGGTTCGGCTGGTCATGCCAGTCAGCGATTGAGTCGACTAAGTATCGATACGAATTCTCTTCAGCGCCATTCAAAGCGGCCAATTTAGGCAACAACTTCAAAATCGATGCTTGATAGACGCCCCGCCAGACTTCGTTCGTCGGGCGAGAGAACTCACAAATGATCAACCTGCCACCGGGTCGCGTTACTCGTAGTAACTCTCTTAAGACCCTGATGGTGTCCTGGCAGTTTCGCAAACCAAAAGAAACGGTCACCGCTGAAAAGACGCCGTCTCGAAACGGCAAATTCGCGCCGTCACCAGCGATAAACGGCACGGCGGGGCGCTCTTTCTTACCTTGCTCGAGCATGCCGAGAGAAAAATCAAGCGCGACTGCATGCCAACCCTTGACCAGCAAAGGGAAGGTGCTCGCCCCTGTTCCCGCCGCAAAGTCAAGAACCCACTCACGCTTTGCCGGGCCCAATGCCGCGACCACTCGCTTACGCCAGATGTTCACCTGCCCCAAAGAGATAAGCGAGTTAGTTCGGTCGTAGCCAGAAGAGACACGGTCGAACATGGCCGAAATCACATTTGGATCTTTGGTCTTGCTCACGAAGCGATTGTCTCGCACCTAAACGAATCGAGACGAATCAAGAGGAGTGAACTTCTTCTAGGCTCTAGGTGTGAATCGCACCGATTTGGCGCCGCTTGACCGCTCGTGGTCGGTTACCACCTTCGACGTCACCGAAGATTGGGGCGATACCGAGCTCACTGCTCTGCTGCCAGACAATCAAAAGAGCTTCGCTTGGTTAGGCCCAAACACCCAATTAGTCGGTTGGGGTGAGGCAAAACGCTTCGACGTCTCAGGGCCTGAGAGGTTTAGCCGAGCTCAACGCTGGTGGAACCGATTTGTCAACGACGCCACGAGCCCGAGTGAAATCAGGGTGGCCGACCAAGGCGCCAGTGCACCACGCATAGTCGCATTTATTTCGTTTGGTTTCTTTGACGAAGCCAGCAGTGTTCTAGTCGTACCCGACGTGATCGTGCTGCGAGAAGAAGGACGAACCCTGCTCACTTTGGTCGGTGGTGAAGACACGCAACTGACCACCCCACAAGGGCGCTCGACATATCTAGCCGCGGCGACTCAGCGCGCCGAGCGAAGAAGGGCAAAACCTGCCCAACGAGTCACCTGGCTTCACGACGCAGACGAAGAGGCGTCTTGGTCACAAGTTGTTTCAAGTGCCGTCGATCGAATAAGTCGCGGCGAGCTAGATAAAGTCGTGATTGCCCGAACGGCCAGCGCAAAAGCGGCCGAATCAATCGACACGGTGGCGTGCCTTAACCAGTTAAGCGAGAGGTACCCGACGTGTTGGGCTTTTCAAGTAGATGACCTTTTTGGTGCCACACCTGAGCTTCTGGTGGCCAAGCGCGGTGACCTCGTCCATTCGAAGGTTCTAGCCGGGACGATTCATTCAAGGGCCGTAGACGAAGATGAAAGCGCGCCGCCAGCGCGAACAACGTTGGCTGCCACACTGCTTGAATCAGCCAAAGATCTGGCTGAACACGAATATGCCGTGACCTCAGTGGCTAACGCGCTGGCACATCATTGCGACGACTTAGTTGTGCCAAAAAGACCGTCGGTCTTGTCTTTACATGGAATCTCACATCTGGCTACTGAGGTGACAGGACAACTCGTTGATGGGGCCCCGCTGCTCGCGTTGGCTGCGAGCTTGCATCCCACTGCGGCTGTTTGTGGCACACCGCGAGAGAGAGCGATGGCCGTTATTCAAGAAACCGAAACCATAGAGCGCGGCCGTTACGCCGGCCCTGTCGGTTGGGTCGATTCACTAGGCGATGGCGAATTAGGGATCGCACTTAGATGTGCCCAAATAACAGGTGATGAATTAATCGCTTATGCCGGTTGTGGTTTGGTGTCTGAGTCACAACCGGCCCAAGAATGGCAAGAGTCAGAAGCCAAGCTAGAAGCGATTAAGGGAGTCTTCGCTAACTAACTAAGACTCACTTGCCTCAGCTTGGCTCGTAGACGAGCTTCTTGTTCTCGGCTACCCACGCGAGCGACTATTGCCTTAAGCCCGTTGGGTCTCTCACGTAGGTGCGTTGCAAGTTCGCCAGATGTCGTAACCACTTCAGTCGTGACCCCTATTGCTCGCAATATCGCGCTTATGTCTTTACCCAGTGGGGTGGCGATTACCCGCTCGAAACCTTCAGCTTCAGCGTTTTCTAGTGTCGAAAAGATGCCGCCACCGTCGTTATCTATGACGACCAATGTGATGTCGGGACAAGGCTCGTCGGCACCAAGGACAAGCCCGTTTAGGTCATGTAACAAGGTGAGGTCACCGCAGATCAGATAAGTGGGTCTAGACGTTGCCAGGGCCTCACCGATTGCCGTCGAGATCACCCCGTCAATACCGTTGACTCCCCGATTCATATAGACCGAAACTTCACCTGCAGTAAATGCTGAGGTTTCATTTTGTGCTGCGTACATCTCGACATCGCGAGCTGAGTAGCTAGACCCAAGATGCAACACATCACCACTTCGTAAGGCCTGAACTACCGCCCTAATTACGCCAACCCCAGAAAGATGTTGAGATTCAACTACCGGCGCGATTGCCGCCTCAATAGCGTCACTTGCTTCTCGCCACCTCTTGAGCCAAGTTGGCTGGGGCTCACTTGCTAAGTCGGCGAGCCTGGGAATGTGAGGCAAAAGCCGGTAATCACCGGGTTGCGAAATTAGAGCCGGTGCGCAGGCCCAGTACTTGCTAGTGCCGACTTTCGCCAGCAACGCATTAATCGGGCGCGATAGACCAACACGACCAATCGCGAATATCGTCTCGATTTCATTGGCGAGCGAGGCAGAAACTTTCTCAGCTACCAGTGGTGCATGTGCTAGATAATTTGGCAGAAACCAAGGTGCGGCTGTGGGCTCAGGCAGCACGGGCCAACCAAGGTGGGCAGCTAACTCATTGACCTCTGTGATAGAGACAAACGGCGAGTCACCAAGAACGATTACCCCTTTTGTGGCTGCATCAGATTTAGAAATATTGGTCAAAGTGGGGCCTCAACGTGAACCGAAGTCATGTTTTGGTTCGCAAATTCCACGGCTTCACGTGCCTGTGCGAACCAGGCTTGCGCATCAGATGGGGTCGCGGCCATAGGGCATTCGAGATAGAGAGCAACCGCCTCACCAAACATGTGCGACTGTTGGATCGTTTGATTAGCCCCCGTCCCAATCAAGCTCGGCGGACGGTCTGCAGTTACCACCAACAACGGCACTGATGAGCAACGCGCCTCCCAGCAGGCGGCTAAACACTGGGCTGCAGCCGTGCCCGATGTGACAACTACGGGAACGCACTTGCCGAGCCCTCGTGCCAGACCGAGAGCCAAAAACGATGCACTGCGTTCGTCGACCCTTACGTGCAGCCTCAATGCGCCGCGCCTGTCTGCCTCGTAAAGGGCAAGCGAAATCGGTGCGTTGCGAGAGCCCGGTGCCACCACCGCGTCGCTTACGCCAGCTTCGATCAAACCTGCCACGAATTGCGCGCCTGCAATGTCGTGACTCATGTCGAAATCAAATCAAAGACGGGGTCGTCACCTAGCAACTCCCAGCATCTAGCCATGCGGTCGTGCCACTTAGTCTCGATTGCGCCTTTGGTTCCTTCGGTTGCTCGATCGAGATTGGCGCTATCTGGCTCGAGGGCACCGATGTGTATCTCACCTTGATGCGGCACCAAAGCGTGTCTAGTGACATCAAATTCAAATAACGCCGCGGTGCCCAAGCCGTGTGTGCCGGCTGGGGCCATGGCAGCAGCTACGCGAGCAACGTATGCCAGCCCAATCGAAGTATCTAAAGAAGACGAGATGACACACGGCATGTCAAGCTTCTCGCCGATTCGTTTAGTTGATGCCGCACCGCCTAGGGGAATCGGTTTTAGCACCGCGACATCAGCGTTTCCCTGCACTATCTCAGCAACCTCTTTAGCCCCGTGTTCACTGAGGCGTATCGACTCATCGAGTGCAATTCGCACCCCCGTTGCCCCACGAAGTGCGCCACATTCTTCGGCACTGCTGCACGGTTGTTCGAAGTAGTCAATGGGTAAGCCCTGGCAGTCATTGACGAATTCGACCGCCTGATCGTATGTAAGAGCACCGTTTAGATCGACCCGCAGTTTCGCCCCGACACCCATGGCTTTGCTCACCGCCCATAAGCGATCTAGGTCTTGCCGACGACTTAACCCTGCGCCTGAAACCTTTACTTTTGCCACCTCGCAGCCGCCCGCAAGTGCCCAAGTAATCGCTTCTTCTGCGTCGCAGTCAGGGACGATCGAGTTGACCCGAACACAATTGACGTCGAGAGAAGTTGGGCGTGAGTACGCCATTTCGATGGCCGACTTAAGCCACCGGCTCGCATGCGCATCATCGTGATCGTGAAACGGGGCAAACTCACCCCATCCATGTGAACCCTTAAAGAGAACACCTTCACGAAATTTGATACCTCGAAATCGTGTCTTAAGCGGCAGGCGAAATACGGTCGCGTCTCGCCATAGGGCTGAAAAACGCGGGTCAGCAAGAGAGTTAGTCACCGTTTTGGGCTAGAACTAATTGGTCTGTTGAAACGAGTGAATTAGGTGGGGTTAAGGGCGTTTAGGGAATTTAGTGAAGTCGGGTTTTCGCTTTTCCCGATAGGCGTTTCGCCCCTCCTGAGCTTCTTCAGACATGTAGAACAACAAAGTTGCGTCACCGGCTAACTGCTGGATGCCAGCCATGCCATCGTCGCCAGCATTAAATGACGCCTTCAGAAGCCTTAAGGCCAAGGGCGAAAGTTGCAACATCTCTTTGGCCCACTTCATCGTCTCGATTTCAAGATCTGGTAGCTCGACAACGGCGTTAACCAGCCCCCATGAAAGTGCGGTCTCGGCGTCATACTGCCTACACAGAAACCAGATTTCTTTAGCTCGCTTTAGGCCAATCTGGCGCGACAACAAGTTCGCGCCATAACCGCCATCGAAAGAGCCAACTTTTGGGCCCGTTTGACCAAAACGCGCATTAGTTGCCGCGATCGACAAGTCAGCGACTATGTGTAGAACGTGCCCACCGCCGATCGCGTAGCCGGCCACCATCGCGATAATGGGTTTTGGTAGTCGCCTCATCTGGACTTGAAGATCGAGCACGTTAAGTCGGCCTATGCCTTTTTGCGCCACTTCGTCGTCACCGATATAGCCGTCGTCGCCTCGAATTCGTTGGTCCCCGCCCGAACAAAAAGCCAGGTCGCCCTTGCCGGTGAGGATGATCACCCCTACTTGATCATCGTCTCGAGCCAGCTCAAAAGCTTTACTTAGTTCGAAAAGTGTTTGAGGACGAAAAGCGTTTCGCACCTCGGGCCTAGCGATAGTGATCTTCGCGACGCCCTCGGCAACGTGATACTCAATGTCTTGCCATGACCCGACGGGCTGCCAATCTGCAGCAGATCTAATCGTGGTTTCAGTTTGGGGCGTCGAGCTGCTCACAGCCCTAACCTAATCGCAATGTCGAAAATCGCTTTTCACAAGATCTCGTGCGGTGGTCAATCAAATTGGTGGCTTGAGTTATTAAGTCACTCGCTAGACTTGATCGAAGGCAAAGCCTCGTTGTTGCTAATGCCCCCCGAAGCTAGCCACGCCACGACTTCGCAACTTGCCACCTTGGTAGAAGCGTCGTCGTCGCCAACTCAGGCGGCTTCGCTATTTGTTTTGACTTCTGGCTCGACGGGTGACCCAAAAGTGGTCGTGCTCAGTCGTGACAACTTGATTGCGGCCAATACAGCAGCCAATGACCGCCTTGGTTTTGAGCCACAGTGGGTCTGCGCGCTACCGCCGGATCACATCGGTGGGTACTTGCCAGTATTTCGCTCTCTTGCTAACGGTCATGAGCCCCAAATTGCACTTACAAACGATGCAAGATTTGATGTTGCCACACTTATAGATGTAGTTCATAGCTCGAAAGGGCCGGCCCCTTTGGCGGTGTCACTCGTCTGGCGACAGATAAATCGGTTAGCGGTTCGTGAACAATTGAATTCGCTTTCGAAGTTAGCAGCAGTGCTAGTCGGTGGGGGGCCTGCTAGCGAGAAAGACCTGCAGGCTGTGCGCGCCTCAAACTTGAAGTCTTTCGCGACTTATGGCATGACAGAGACCTGTGGCGGGGTGGTTTGGAATGGCAGGCCACTGGCAGGGGTCGAAATCGAAATTGACGAGGCCACGAACAACACCGTGAACGCAATGGGGGTTGTCGGCCGTATCACCGTTATCGGCCCGACTGTTGCATCCGGCTATTGGGTTGAATCAGGGCTAGAGAACTTCGCCGAACATAGGTTTGTTACCAGCGACTTAGGGCTATTGAACTCAGAGGGGCTGCTTGAGGTTCATGGCCGAGCCGACGAAATCGCGCTGATCAACGGGTACAACGTTTCGCTACCAACCGTGGGCCAAGTTCTAAGAAGCATGCCCGGCGTTGACGACGCGGTTGCCCTCGTCCGAAATGACCCGGGGGGTGACCAGATGGTCGTCTACATTGCAAGCGAATCTAAGACTCCCCCAGAGTTAAGTGAGGTACGAGCTTTTTTAGCGCGCTCGCTGGGTAGAGGTGCGATACCGGCTTTTCTAGAAGTTTTAGAGGTGTTTCCGCGCACGCGCAATGACAAGATCGATCTCGCAGCCCTTCGCGAATTGACTAAATGAAGTTCAAATTGACTTCATGAAATTAAGAATCTGGGTACAAGGTGCTAGGCCTCGAACCTTGGGCGCGGCAATTGCACCGGTGATCGTTGGTTCTGCACTGGCTGCAGCACAGAACTCTTTTCAAGTAGGGCTTGCGTTACTCGCGCTGTTGGTGGCCTTGGGTCTACAAGTCGGTGTCAATTACGCAAACGACTATTCGGACGGGGTGCGTGGTACCGACGCCAACCGCGTTGGCCCAACTCGACTAGTGGGCCAGGGTTTGGCTGGCCCCAAAGCTGTAAAGAATGCAGCGTTTTTCTCTTTCGCCATTGCATCAGTGGCTGGGGTGCTTTTAAGCATTACTTCGGAACAGTTGTGGCTGTTGCCTGTCGGTCTTGTTGCCGTCTTCGCGGCCTGGTTCTACACGGGGGGTAAAAACCCCTACGGCTACCGAGGTCTTGGCGAAGTGGTGGCGTTCGTCTTTTTTGGCCCGGTTGCCGTGTTGGGCACTTCAGTCACTCAACTTGGCAAATTTGACATCAATTCACTTTGGGCTGGGCTAGGTACTGGTTGTTTTGCAGCAGCGCTGTTGCTAATAAACAACATCAGAGACGTACCTAGTGACATCAAGAGTGGCAAAAGAACATTGGCAGTAAAGATTGGTGCTAAAAATGCACGCTCGTTGTATTTGCTATTGCTG
>VGAH01000010.1 GCA_016870945.1 Actinomycetota bacterium
TCGGTAAATTCGTAAAGGTAGAAGTACCAGTCGTGGGGGCGCCGGAGATTTATCAGTGGCAAAACCCCTGATGTGGCAGTTCCCGGACGTGCGTGAAGCAGAGCCGGGTCAAGAGTTACTGGCTGTTGGCGGGGACATGTCCCCGCAGACTCTGTTAGAGGCTTACACACGAGGGCTCTTCCCGATGAATGTGCAAACGGAGGCAGATGGTGAGGCCCTTGGTTGGTGGAGTCCTGACCCTCGCGGCGTGCTGCCCCTTGGTTCGTTGATCGTTAGTAAGTCACTAGAGAGGAGTGTTAAGCGATTTAGCGTCACATTCGACCAAGATTTTTTAGGCGTAATGAAAGGCTGCAGAGATGCTCGCAAGGACGCTTGGATCACCGATGATTTTCTCGATGCCTACCTGTGCCTACATGAACTTGGCCACGCACATTCGGTGGAGGTGCGAAACAAGGCGGGCGCATTAGTAGGTGGCCTTTACGGGGTTGAAGTCGGTGGCTTGTTTGCAGGTGAAAGCATGTTTCATCTAGAAAGAGACGCTTCAAAAGTTGCCTTGGTCGCTCTGGTCGAAAAGTTGAAAGCCGCAGGCCCCGAGAACCAGCTGTTAGATGTTCAATGGCGTACTGAACATTTGGCGACACTAGGTGTCATTGCGATTCCCCGAGGTGAGTACCTAGACCTTTTGGGTACAGCAGTGCTCATCGAGCCAGCTTTTGGTCAGTTGAGCTCTACGAGATAAAAGCTTTCGTTGGTGCGCCCTAGAAACTTGTGGCCTTTCATTTTGCACCATGCAGGTAGATCGATTGCGGTCGCAGGGTCGTCGGAAATGAGTGCCAGACGAGCCCCTGAATTCATTTTGCTGGCAACACGAGCAATTTCGATGATCGGCCGCGGACACGAGCTACCTCGCGCGTCGACTATATGGGCATCGCCAACTTCTTCAGCAGCGGCATTCATAATGAAGTGACACCGGCCCGATTGCGTAACTCACTAAGTACATTCGACAGATCTTGGACGAACAGCTTTAAGTCTTCATCAGAAGTTGCCGCATTAAAGCTAACTCGAATGTTGCCTTGAGTCAGGGCGCCCATCGCGACAAGAACGTGAGACGGCCCTACGGCATTGGCCACACAAGATGAACCACTCGTGATTGAGATATCCCTCTTGCTTAGTTCGTCAATAAGCGCTTCACCATGCACATACAGCAGAGAAAAAGCCACCAAGCCAGGGGTGCTGCCCGTCTCCGCAGTATCACCAAGCAAGACCAAGTCTGGGATTTCCTTAGTTAGCAGGTCTCGTAGCAACTCGCTTTGGCGAGTCAGTTGATCTCGCGACTGATCAAGTCGACGGCCACAGTCTTCTAACGCAGCTGCGCTAGCTAGCGCCAACCCAACGTTAGGTTCCCCGACGGCAACTTGTATCTCACGTGCGTCGCGCGGGTCTGCGCCCAGGCCGACTTGAGCTTTGAACTTGACACCGTTTCTGATTGCAAGAATCGCGATACCAAGTGGGCCAGACCACGATGCTGGGCTTAACACGGCAACATCGACTCGCTTGGGTAGTTTCAAACTCTGAACCCAGCTAAGTGGCCCAAGGGTTGCATCGGCAAACCAAACTGCACCGGCCAAACTGTCATCGGTCAAGAACTCCCACGGTTGTTTCGTGCCGACTTCATGGTTTGCAATTTGCACTATGGCTAAGCCGCTAGTCGCCGCCCCATCATCCGTTGCCGCGCCATCATTAGTCGCCGCGTCGCCATTTGTCACACCGTCGCAAGCAAGGGCTTTGGCAAACGCCACGACATCTATGCGTCCGACCTCGTCCACATCTATTAGTGACACCCGTTCGGCGTCTAGCGTGCCGAGCCCCTCCAATATGAACGACTGCTCAACTTTCGACGCCACCACTTTGTGTGAGCTCGCATTAACCAGGCCGCCTAGCCCAAGACGAAATGCCAACGGAACCGATTGGACAAAACAGATCTCGTTTGCCTCGAACCCAAGTGAATTCGCAATGGAACTACGAGCAGCTTGCAAAAGCTCATTCGCGATTCGTCCTGGTTGGTGTAAGCGGCCCGGGTTCGCCCAGCCATGTTCGATGCCCTTAAGTAACGCGTCTCGAGCCGCCTCACTTAGCGGACCCCCGGAATTCGCGTCGAAGTAACCGGCATGTGTTGGGCTCGTCACATTGGCGACGTTAGCCGTATCGCGTTGAGCTGCACCAAGTAAATTAAGCGCATATGAAGTCTGACCCTGGCTCAAATCAAGGCGGCAAGAAGCGCTGGGGTTTAGCGGCTCTTATTGTCACACCCCTGGTGTTGGCCGGGTGTAGCCAGCAAGATCTTGCGACTTGGTCTCGTCTGGGTATGCCTGAGCCGGCTACCGAAGAAGCGCCGCTGATTTTGCAACTCTGGCAAGGCTCTTGGATCGTCGCCGGGTTCGTCACACTTCTCGTCTACGGCCTAATCGCCTTGGCAATCATCTTGTATCGCCGGCGTCGAGGCGATGAGATTCCCCCGCAAACTCGCTACAACATCCCGATCGAAGTTCTTTACACGGTCGTGCCGCTCATCATCGTCTTCGGGCTTTTCTATTTCACCGCCCGCGACCAAACTGAAATCATGGAGCTCACCGATGACTTCGATCACTCAGTCAATGTGGTGGCCTACCGATGGAGTTGGGGCTTTAACTACATGGAAGAAGACACCTACGACGTCGGCACCCCAGCAGTCGCGCCCGTCTTGTACCTGCCAGTCAATGAGAAAGTTCGATTTGAACTAACTTCGCCAGACGTAATTCATTCGTTCTGGGTGCCTGACTTTTTGTTCAAGATGGACGTGGTTCCTGGGCGTATCAATAAGTTCGAGTTAACGCCGAACAAACTTGGTGAGTTCCCAGGTAGGTGCGCGGAATTGTGTGGGGTCGATCACTCACGAATGCTGTTTTCAGTCAAAGTGGTATCGAGGCCTGAATTTGACCAGCACATGCAAAATCTGCGCGACAGGGGTTACTCAGGCCTGTTAGACACCGGTCGAGTTCTGGCAGAGTTAGCAGGCACACCTAATTGCGAAGGCCCTGAAGCTTCGGTGCTGGCCTGTAGGGAGCGTGATGCATGACGATCTTGGCTGACCGCCCAGATGCGACCACCCGACTTAATTTTGCGCCAACCAAGGTCAAGCCTAAGAACCAAAATCTCGGCAAAGTAATCGTTTCGTGGCTTACCAGCACCGATCACAAAGTCATTGGTTATCTCTATCTCATAACCTCGTTCATCTTTTTCATGATCGGCGGCCTAATGGCCATGGTCATTCGCGCCGAACTAGCCCGCCCCGGCCTTCAAATTGTTAGCAACGAGCAGTACAACCAGCTATTCACCATGCACGGCACGATCATGTTGTTGTTATTTGCAACACCGATGTTCGTAGGTTTCGCCAACATCCTTGTTCCCTTACAAATTGGCGCACCTGACGTTGCCTTCCCGAGGTTGAACATGTTTGGGTTCTATCTCTTCTTGTTTGGTGGATTGATTGCAATTGCAGGGTTCTTGACCCCAGGTGGTGCAGCCAATTTCGGGTGGTTTGCGTATGCGCCACTTTCAAACGCCGTTAACAGCCCTGGCATGGGTGCAGACCTGTGGATTATGGGCCTAACACTCGGTGGTCTGGGCACGATCTTGGCGGCAGTTAATTTCATAACCACGATCTTGACCATGCGCGCACCGGGCATGGTGATGTTCCGCATGTCCATTTTCACGTGGACGATTTTGTTGACTTCAGTCTTGGTGTTGGTGGCCTTCCCGATTCTGGCTGCAGCTTTATTGATGCTCGAGTTAGATCGAAAGTTCGGGTCGGTGGTTTATGACTCGGCTAACGGCGGGGCGCTTCTTTGGCAGCATCTGTTCTGGTTCTTTGGCCACCCCGAGGTTTACATCATCGCTTTGCCGTTTTTTGGAATCATCAGCGAGATCTTGCCAGTCTTTAGTCGTAAGCCAGTTTTTGGTTACAAGGGTTTGGTCTTTGCGACGATTGCGATAGCGGGTCTGTCGGTAGCGGTTTGGGCGCACCACATGTACGTAACGGGGGCGGTTTCCTTACCCTTCTTTGCGTTAACGACGATGTTGATTGCAGTGCCAACTGGGGTCAAGTTCTTTAACTGGATCGGCACTATGTGGCGAGGCTCTTTGTCATTTGACACGCCCATGCTCTATGCACTGGGCTTTTTGGTGACGTTCTTAATTGGTGGCCTAACTGGGGTGCTTTTGGCGATGCCCCCGATTGACTTCCACGTTTCTGATTCTTACTTCGTCGTCGCGCACTTTCATTACACGGTTTTTGGCACGGTGGTCTTCGCTATATATGCAGGTTTTTATTTCTGGTGGCCGAAGTTCACGGGCAAGATGCTCAACGAGCGCATCGGCAAGATTCAGTTTTGGATGCTCTTTATCGGCTTCCAGCTGACCTTCTTGGTTCAGCATTGGCTCGGCGTCGAGGGAATGCCTCGCCGGTATGCCGACTACTTGGCCAGTGACGGTTTCACCACGTTGAACATGATCTCGACCATGGGCTCGTTCTTGCTCGGCGCTAGCACGTTGCCCTTCTTGTGGAACGTTTACATCACCACTCGCTATGCGCCGAAGGTGCTAAGTGATGACCCATGGGGTTGGGGGATGAGTCTTGAGTGGGCAACCACCTGCCCGCCGCCGAGACACAACTTCTATTCGATTCCGCGCATTAGGTCAGAGCGACCCGCTTTTGATGCTGCGCACCCCGAACTGGCATCTAGCGACTTACCTAAGCGGGCTAACGTCTTAGACGATCTAGTCGGGGGCCCGAGCATCGTGGTCGAGAGACTTAAGAGGTGAAGATAAGTGCTTGGCTTTTTATCTTGGGGTGCTTTTTCTTTTTCGCGGTGACCGGGATTTATTGGTGGGTTACTGAAGAAATCATTGGGACGACGGCTTTGCTACTTACCGGTGGTATGGCCATTCTTATCGGTTTCTACATTTTGCTTTCGACCCGCCGCCTTGGGCGCTTACCTGAGGACGAGGCTGACGCGGCTATTGACGAAGCAAACCCCGACTACGGGTTCTTTAGCCCTCACTCTTGGTGGCCGTTAGCACTGGCGGCTAGTGCAGCGATGATTTTCACCGGCGTTGTCGTTGCCTCTTGGATCGTGGTGCTAGGTGTGCTGGCCCTCTTCTATTCACTAGTTGGGCTTCTTTTCGAGTACTACCGCCCCTCTCGCGCCTAAAGCCCCCGTCCTCTTTGATGGGGTTGGGTTAGACCTTTTCGGGTTGGGGGTTTCCGACTTCGGCGATCGCCGCACGAATGTTGGTGCGCCACAGCAGTAGCCCGCCCAGGATGAAAAACACCACGAGTACCAGTATGGACGTGCGATAAGAGCCTGTTAGGGCAATCCCGATACCGAAGACCGCAGTGCCAATCCACGCGGTGCCGCGATTAGCGATCTCGAAGACGCCGAAATATTGCGCCTCTTTGTCGCGAGGAATCATCTGACTAAATAGCGATCGACTGAGTGCTTGGCTACCGCCGAGAACAAAACCGATAAGACCTGCCACTGCTGCGAACGCGATAGGCGCGCCTGCGGGGGTGTAGTACGCGATGACTAGAGCGATGACCCAAACCACCAAACTGCCCAAGATGACCCGAGAGCTACCAACCTTGCCCGCTAGATACCCAAGGGCCAAAGCACCGAAGACTGCCGTAAATTGCACGACCATCACAGCCCCGACGATTTCGCTTTCGGCGAGGCTTAGTTCTAGCAAGGCATAAGTGCCAGAGAGTGCGATCACCGTCTGGATTCCGTCGTTATAAAGCAGGAAAGCTGCCAAAAACTTCAGAGTCTGGGGATATTTGCGCGCTTCTTTAGCGGTCTGCCAGAGCTCGCCTAAGCGTGCGCCTACCGCCGAAGTCCAGGTGGTTGTGGGCAATTCGCTTAACGAATCGTCGACTAACCCTGGGTTACGAACCTTGCGAAGCCCAGTAATGGGGATTATCGACCAAAGCGCCCACCAGGCACCTGCGCTTAGCAGACTGATTCGAACCGCTTGATCTTGGGCGACCCCAAAGCTTTCAGCTTGTAGATACAAAACCAGATTAAAGATCAGCAAAATGCCACCACCTAGAAATCCAAACGCCCAGCCACGACTAGATACTTCGTCGCGCTCATTGGGGCCGGCGATGTCAGGCAAGAAGGCGTTGTAGACAACTATGGACGCACCGAAGGCGACGTTTGCGAACACCAGCAAAACTGCGCCCAGGACATAACCGTTAGGGCCGACTAGATACAGCGCCATCGTTGCTAGTGACCCCGCGTAAGCGAAGACCCCAAGCAGCACAGCACGGTTTCGCATGTGATCGGCGATGGCCCCCACTAGGGGAAACGTAAAAACTTGGACGATTACTGACGCCGAGATGGCCCAGGGGTAGAGACTGTCTGCAGGCACGTTTAGGCCAAATAGGGCTACGTTTCCGTTCGCGTCAGCGGAGTTTCGCGCTATCTCAGTTAGATAAGGCCCAAGAAAGACCGTTATTACCGTGGCCGAAAATGAAGAATTAGCAAAGTCGTAGAAGTACCAAGCACGCCTTTGGCGCTTGAGCACGAGGTGGGTTACCGGTGGCCGGCGGTTACTTCTTCAGAGACAGTGGGCTCTACCCCGTAGGTTCCGGCGATTTCAACTTGTTCTTGTGCGTGGTGATGACCTGACTCAAGTTCATTCAAAGTCACAACTGGTACGTCATCTCGGTACCACCAGTTAGACATACGCGCGCGCAATGCCTTGATTGCGTAGCCCGGTGTGCGCACACCGTTGGCATCGCGCTTTGGCGGCATTGGCAGAGGCAGAACCTCTTCTTTGCTAAGGAGCACGGCAACCTCGTCGGGGTCGACGGGGGCGTGAACTTCGACGAACTCACCGCTCGGTAGTCGCAAGATTCGCCCAGTTTCTATTCCGTGCAAGAGCTTGTCTCGGTCTCGGCGTTGTAGCCCTAGACAGATTCGCTTGGTGATGACGAAGGCTATCGGCGGCAATACAAAAAGCAGTACTCGCATCAGGGTCGTAACTGAATTGATTGACCAGTTAAATGCTAAGGCGATGATGTCGTTACCGCCGTTCGCCCACAAGATCACGTAGAACGTAAGTGCCATCACGCCAAGGCCGGTTCGCGTCGGTGCGTTACGTGGGCGCTGCAAAATGTTGTGCTCTCGCTTGTCACCGGTGACCCAGGCCTCGATGAACGGGTAGAGGGCCAACAAAGTCATCACGATGCCAGGCATGATTACTGACGGAACCAAGATGTTCCAAGAAATGGTGTAGCCAAAGATCGTCCACTCGATTGGCGGCATCATTCTTAGAGCACCTTCAAGCCAACCAATGTACCAATCTGGTTGAGCACCAGATGTGACTTGATCTGGCATGTAAGGCCCGTAAAGCCAAATGGGGTTGATGGTGACGAGCGCACTCATCAACGTGGTAATCCCAAAGACGATGAAGAAGAATCCACCAGCCTTTGCCATGTAAACCGGCATCAACGGGTAACCGACCACGTTTTCGTTAGTGCGCTTGGGGCCTGGGTACTGAGTGTGCTTCTGGTAGAAGACCAATAACAAGTGAGCGGTAATCAGGGCAAGCAACAAACCCGGAACCAACAACACGTGTGCAACGAAGAATCTAGGGATCCACGCCGTCCCTGGGAATTCGCCGTCGAATAGCAAGAACACACCCCACGTGCCAACTACTGGAATCGACTGCAAGATCCCACCAGCGATGCGCAAGCCCGTGCCAGAAAGAAGGTCGTCCGGTAGCGAATAACCAGTAAAGCCTGCAAGTAGAGCCAAGGTGAGAATGCCAACCCCGATTACCCAGTTGAGCTCGCGTGGGCGACGGAATGCCCCGGTAAAGAAAACTCGAAGCAAGTGGACGACGATCGCCACCACGAAAAGAAGCGCTGCCCAGTGATGGATTTGCCGAATCAGTAGACCACCACGTACGTCAAAAGAAATATTCAATGTCGAGGCATAGGCCTCACTGATCATTACACCCTTAAGCGGAACGTAGGAGCCGTTGTAAACGACCTCAGTCGCTGAGGGTACGTAGAAGAAAGTCAAGAAGACACCGGTTAAGAGCACTACGACGAACGACCAAAGGGCTATCTCGCCCAACATGAATGACCAGTGGTCAGGAAAAACTTTGCGCAGGTTGCGACGTAGCCCGGCAGAAAGGCCCGTGCGATCGTCTAAGTATTCATAAGTAGCAGCTGACGCTTTGGCTAGTGGGCCAGAAAGTTTCGGTTGGTTGCCGTTCGTGCTGGTGTTCATCGCTGCTGATGTGTTACTCACGATCGCTCCCAGAAACTCGGGCCTACTGGCTCTTGGAATCCTTCTCGGGCTACTAAGTAACCCTCAGCGTCAACGGTAATAGGTAACTGCGGCAGCCGCCTGGCGGCGGGGCCATAGATGACTTTGCCGTCGTCTGCTAAGTCAAAGGTGCTTTGGTGGCATGGGCAAAGAAGGTGATGGGTTCGCTGCTCGTAGAGCGCAATGGGGCAGCCCACGTGCGTGCAGATTTTCGAGAAAGCCAAAATGCCTTGGTAGTCCCAGCCCTCGCCCTGCTGTGAGCGGATTTGGTCTGGGCGCATTCGAATCAAAATGACCGCAGATTTGGCTCGCTCATTCAAATTGTGCTGAGCCTTTTGAACTTCGAGCAGCCCCTCAGGCACGGCCGAGACCACACCGCCAATCGGCACATCAGACGGCTTTAGCGGTTGGTAAGTGATGTCGGCGAGAAAGCGCAAGCCCCCCGTCCACATGGTTTCGTTTAGCTCACCTTTGGGCGCTGGCCCGCAACCTCTGGCTAGCACGATCAACGGCAGAGGGAAGACCAAGAGGGACGCCAACAAAGTGCGCCTTAGTAAGCGACGCTGACCAAGACCTGAATCAGCTGCACCTTGGCTGAACTGGGCGAGAGCCGCTTTGCGCAAACTGTCGGGGGGTTTTAACAGGTGACGCTGTTGTATGACTTCAACGTGCGGCATAAGTTTTCGCGCCCACTGAATAGCCCCGAGGCCAATCAACAAAGTCGAGAGCCCGAGAGCTAACCCGAGCGACAAGTTGCTGGCGTTTGTGATGCCGATAAGAGGCAGTTCGATGGTCGCGGTAGCAGGTAGGGCGAAGTAGGCCACTACGAAGCCCAAGGTGCAGACGACGCTCACCATGAACATGGTTGCTACTTGACGTTCGGCGCGCTTTGCGGCCTTGGCGTCTATTTCTTGCGGGGCTTCAACCGCAATGATTTCCTCTTCGTAAGAGCCGCCATGGGTTTGAGCGGCGCCGCTAGAGGTGCTGCCTGATGAACTCGCGGGCTTTTTTGGGTTGGCCGGGTTGTCTTCGCCGTATGGGTCAAATTTGGTTTTGCTCATCGAACTTTCGCGCCGATCCAGACTGCGGCTGCGATAACCGCACCGAGCCCGATAGTCCATATGAATAGCCCCTCAGTAACCGGGCCTAGTCGACCAAGGCTTAAGCCCCCGGGGTTGTTATTGCGCTTCATCTCTTCGATGTAGGCGATGATCTGCTGCTTTTCTTCCATGGGCAAGCTCGCGTCGCCAAACACCGGCATCGATTGTGGCCCTGTCAGCATGGCTTCGTAAATCTCTAGTGGTGATGCTTTCATCAAACTTGGTGCGTACTTGCCGTTGGTTAGCGCACCACCGCTACCTGCTGCGTGGTGGCACTGCGCACAGTTGACGCGAAATAACTCGCCACCTCGGGCGATGTCTGCGGTCTTCCATCCGTCGATTTGGGCCGCCGACGGAATTGCCGGCCCAGGCCCGAATGTCGCGACGTAAGCAGCTAGAGCCTGAATTTCTTCTTCCGTGTAGATGGGTGGCTTACGCATGGCTTGGGCACCTGGAGCTGCAAGAGGCATGCGTCCGGTGGCAACTTGAAAGTGCACGGACGCAGCACCCGCGCCAACCAGAGATGGCCCGTCACTTGAACCTTCGGCGTTTAGGCCGTGACAACTTGCGCACCCTTCGGCAAAAAGCTTGCTGCCTTTGGTGACCATGGTTTCGCTTGCACTTGTCGCAGCCTTGGCAGTTGCAGCGTTGACAACTGCATATACGGCGGCAATACCTAACAAAGCAACGACAATCACCAAAAGTGGTGCCAATGGGTGCCTGCGACGGGCCATTGCGGCGGCAAACGGGCGCTTGATCATGTCGCTATTGCACCAAATAGATGGCAGTAAATAGGCCAACCCAAACCACGTCTACGAAGTGCCAGTAGTAAGAGGTGACGACGGCAGAGGTTGCCATGCCGTGAGTGAAACGCGGGCTGACGTAAGAGCGACCTAGCACGAACAAGAAAGCGATGAGCCCGCCTGTTACGTGTAGGGCGTGAAAACCAGTGGTTATGAAGAACGCTGAACCGAAGGCGGACGAACGAAGCGTAAGACCTTCTGAAACGAGCAGGGCGTACTCATAAACCTGTCCGGCTACGAAGAATGCCCCCATAAAAAAGGTGATGACAAACCAGCGTCGCATGCGTTTGACGTCGCCTCGTTCGGCTGCGAAGACGCCGAGCTGGGCGGTGACACTTGAAAGCACCAAGATGGTGGTGTTTGCAGCCGCGAACGGAATATTGAGTAGTTGAGTATCGGCCTTCCAGACCTCCGGATTAACCGAGCGCAGTGTGAAATACATGGCGAAAAGTGCCGCGAAGAACATGAGTTCACTTGCAAGCCACACCACGGTGCCGATTGCGACCATGTTTGGACGAGATACCGAGGCTGGCATTCGAGCTGGTGTGGTCACGGCGGTACTCACGGTGACATTGTGTCAGTCGAAAGCTAGGAATTCACGGCTGTGAGGTGGCTCACGAACGCCAAGGTGAACGCCAGAGTGCGTCGGTAGTCTTCGTGAGTGCGAGTCTTGGTCTACAGCGACGACAGGCGCATCAGGGACGACGTAATGAGAGCACTTGGAACCAAACCTGCCGACGATCTGCCTGAACTCGAGTACGTCGAGGCGGCTACCTTCGAATTCGCTATCGCATTGCTCGATGCCGGGGGCTTGGGCCTAGTAATCGCTGATGGTGAGGCAGCACCGGCTGGCGGAATGGGCTTAGCCCGACAAGCAAAGGATGAGATCTTTAATTGCCCACCGTTTGTTGTTTTGATCGCTCGAAAAGCGGACGCGTGGTTGGCCACATGGTCGCGCGCTGAGGCGGTTGCGGGCTTGCCCGTAGAGCCAAATGCCATTACGAACGCAGTGCGTAGAGCACTGCTGGCAGGGGCGCAACGACTTGACGGGGCACCGGGTGCAGATCTGATTCCGGCGAATAGCAAATCTCATTGATTCAGAGCACAACCTGGCCAGAAGTTCTGGGCGCACTAGATGCGAAACGTGATTTAACCGTTGAAGAGTCCAGCTGGGCTTTGTCGCAGATGATGGTTGGCGCGGTCACCGACGATGAAATGTCGCAATTCCTGCTCGGGCTTCGCGAAAAGGGCGAGACGGTAACCGAAGTTAAGTCGATGGTCGAAACCATGTTGGCTAGATGCGTACAAGTAGATGTTGCCGGTGCAGCTGTCGACATAGTTGGAACCGGTGGTGACAAGGCCAACACTGTCAACATCTCGACGATGTCTGCTTTGGTGGCTGCGGGGGCTGGAATTCAAGTAATCAAGCACGGCAATCGTGCGGTTTCTTCTAAATCTGGGGCTGCAGACGTTTTGGAGGCACTCGGTGTTGACATCGAAATCGAACCTGAGCAGATACCTGACCTAGTAGACGAAGTAGGAATCGGTTTTTGCTTTGCACCAAGGTGTCACCCGGCGATGGCTCATGCGGGTCGAGTCAGGCGCCAACTCGGGGTCAGCACGGTCTTTAACTTGCTTGGCCCACTGGCAAACCCTGCAAAACCAAAGTCGCAGGTAATTGGTGTCGCTGAAGAATCGAGAGCACGTTTGGTAGCCGAGGTGTCACAGGCCCGTGGCGTAAAAGCGCTGGTCGTGCATTCTGAAAATGGACTCGATGAACTAACGTCTACTGCGCCGATAAAGGTTTGGGATGTCACCTCGCAACTACAAGAAGTCTTACTAGACCCAATCGAGCTAGGGTTTTCTCGAACGCAAGTCGAAGGCTTGGTGGGGCATGGGCCTAGCCAAAATGCCGAAGTCGCGATGCGTTTGCTATCTGGTGAAATTTCTGATGATTTGCAGGCCGTCAGAGACGCCACTCTTTTGAGTGCAGCAGCTGGTTTGGTTGCTCACGATGCTGCCGTTGGGGTAACCCGGCCTGATTCGTTGGTTGAGCGAATGCAGGGGGCGCTCATTAGAGCAAGAAACTCATTGGATTCTGGCGCGGCTAAAGCAGTTCTGGAGGACTGGGTTGGCTACCGCAAGAAAGGGGCTAAGGGCGAGAAGATCGCATTGGCCGGTTAGCGGCCCTTGGTAGAGCCTGCTTGAAGGTAAACGTCGTTTGCGACATACATGGGGTAGTTCCTGAGTTAGAACGCGCAGCTGATGGCAGTGACCTATTCATCTGTCTTGGTGATCTCCTGCTGTTTACCGACTATGAAAACCCAGCCAACGGAATTATGGGTGACTTATTCGGCGAAGACGATGCTCGGGAGTGGATTCACTTACGAACCACAGGCAGATTCCCAGAGGCGCGGGCTTTCGCCGAAAAGAAATGGGCCGCGATTGACGGTGATCGCAGGGCACTAATCGAGGCGCGTGTTCGCGACCAATATCGCGCCGTATTCGAATTGATGCCAGCCCCCGTCCATATGACTTATGGCAACGTTGATTTGCCGAATCACTTGAAAGATTTCGTAAAACCCGAGCAAAGAGTTTTGGACGGGGACGTCCTCGAGTTTGGTGGTGTGCGTTTCGGGTTTGTTGGTGGGGGGCTCCAGACGATTTATCGAACCCCACAAGAAGTAAACCCTGAGGAGTACGCGCGCAAGGTGGATGCACTCGGGCCAGTTGATGTGCTGTGTACTCATATTCCGCCCGCGATTCCGCAGATCACCTATGACGTGTTGGCTCGTCGCATGGAGCGTGGCAGTGACGCGCTGCTTGGTTACATCGAGAAGTTTCAACCGAAGTACGCGCTGTTCGGGCACGTTCATCACCCGCTTTACGCACAAGCAAGAGTTGGCCGTACCCAGTGCTTTAACGTCGGGTACTTTCACGCCACGAGGCGACCATTCGTGTTGGAGCTTTGACGTAAGCGGGGTCACGATTGACTGAATCGACCAGCGCTGAAATTGGAATTGCTGCTGCTGCTACCCAAGTCATGGGTGTAATCGCTGACATAGCGGCTTACCCACAATGGACTGCTTTCAAAAAGGCCGAAGTTCTAGAGAGTGACCCTGATGGCAGGCCTGTCTTGGTGGAGTTCGCATTTGACATGGGGGCCTTCAAGGACGAACAAGTAATGCGCTACAGCTGGCAGGGGGTTGAGAAGGCCCAGTGGCAGATGGTGAAATCGAATTTGCTCGATAGCTTGACGGGTAGCTACACGTTGTTTGAATCAGAGGGCAAAACACGAGTCGTTTATGAGCTATCTATGAAATTGAACATGCCACTCATATCTGCCATGCGTCGCCGAGCCGAGAAAATGATCATTGATGCGGCGTTACAGGGCTTGAAGAACCGGGTTGAGTCGTTCAAGTGACGCTGACTATCGGTGTTGATATTGGGGGCACCAAGATCGCAGGCGGTGTTGTTGGTGAAGACGGGCAGATCTTGGCTAGGGCTCGTGCGCGAACCCCAGGCGACGACGCGCAACGAGTAGAAGATGCGATTTGTGAAGTAGTTGAAGAACTGCGCGGTGAGTTCCCGGTAGTTGCAGTAGGCGTGGGTGCGGCTGGCTTCGTGGACGAGACGCGTTCGATGGTTCGTTTCGCGCCTCATTTAGCTTGGAAGAACGAGCGTTTACGTGATCGCTTAGAAGAGCGCCTGGCAATCGATTGCTTTATCGAGAACGACAACACGGCTGCGGCTTGGGCTGAGTATTTGTTCGGCGCGGGCATTGACAGGCCAGACATGGTTTTGGTGGGGCTTGGCACTGGCATTGGTGGCGGGCTCATCATCGACGGGCGTTTATACCGAGGTGAATACGGCATTGCTGGCGAATTTGGACACATGCGTGTGGTGATTGATGGCAAGAGCTGTGAGTGTGGGCGATCTGGCTGCTGGGAGCAATATGCAAGCGGTAACGCGCTGGTGCGAAACACCAAAGATGCAGCCAGTAAGTCGCCTGAGCGCGCTAAAGAGTTGCTTGCATTCGGTGATGGAACCATCGACGGAATAACTGGGCCACAGATAACTGACGCCGCTAAATCCGGTGATGAATTTTCGCGCGAGATGTTGGCAGAGATGGGTGAGTGGTTAGGCCAGGGCTTGGCCTCACTTACCGCTGTTTTGGATCCGGCGATTTATGTGATTGGCGGGGGGTTAAGTGATGCAGGTGATCTATTACTTGAGCCTGCGCGTGAAGTGCATAAACGAGAGACGGTTGGCTCAGGGGCGAGGCCGGTAGCCGCGATCGTGCCCGCGCAATTGGGTAATGACGCTGGCTTAGTGGGTGTGGCAGATATCGCAAGGCGTGCGTGGGCCGGGGCTGACCCGGACTTACCTCGCAAACTTCGGGTAGGTGATGGCGCCCTAGGGGTTCATGTGCGAGTGAGCGCGCAAGATCTCGCTCGCAGAGTCAAAACCCGCGTCGAGCGCAAAAGACGCGGCTTACACGGTGCCGTCATCACCGAAGACGACCGCTAACTAAGCCCCCTCGTAGCGTTTACTCATGCTCTATTGGTTGCTAAAGCTCTTTGGCATAGGCCCGCTCTTGAGGTTGTTCTATAGCCCTTGGGCGCAAGGCATCGAGAACGTGCCACTTACTGGCCCTGCAATCATGGCTTCAAATCACGTTTCTTTTTCAGACAGCTTTTTCTTGGGCGTTGTACTAAAGCGCCGCATCACATACTTGGCAAAATCTGATTACTTCACTGGGCGCGGCTTCAAGGGTGCTCTTTCAAGGGCATTTTTTTCGGGCGTTGGACAAGTGCCCATCGATCGAACCGGTGGGTCTGCAAGTCAAGCGGCCCTTAAGGCCGGTCTTTCGGTCTTGGACAAAGGTCAGTTGCTTGGCATTTACCCAGAAGGGACGAGGTCACCTGACGGCAAGCTCTACCGCGGCAAAACCGGTGTGGCCAGGCTTGCGTTGATTTCTAAAGCGCCGGTGATTCCGGTAGCGATGGTTGGCACATTCGATGTGCAGCCCGAGGGTCGAGTCATTCCAAAAATCGGTGATGTGGGCTCGATTATTGGTAAACCACTGGATTTCAGTCGCTACGAGGGTTTAGAAAATGATCCGTTGGTGTTGCGTGCGGTAACCGACGAGATCATGTACGAGTTAATGAAACTGGGATCGCAAGAGTACGTAGATGTTTACGCCGCAGATGTCAAGAAACGTTTGAAGCAAGAAAGCGATGACTTAGACGACGAATTTGGTCTTGCCATCGGTGAATTCGAAGGCGCCCTCTCTTAAGTTCAAGCATTAATTCTGGCGGGCCCAATTCTTTGAGCGGTTGACGGCTTCAAGCCAGAATCGATAGTCATCTTCGCGGTTTACGATTGGCGCGAACGTTCCGCTGGACTTCCACGCCTCTTTAACCTGTGAGAAGTCTTGCCAAACGCCCACACCTAGCCCGGCCAAATAGGCAGCACCCATGCCAGTGCTCTCGAGAACCGCACTACGAATGACGTCTCGCTGCAAGATGTCGGCTTGTATTTGCATCAATAGATCGTTAGCGGCAGCGCCCCCGTCCACCTTTAGTGGTGGTTCTTTTGGTGAGGTTCTTGATGGTGAAGTTTTTGGTGGCGAAGCCGCATGTGCCTCATTAGCCATCAAGTCGACGACGTCGCGCACTTGAAAAGCGATTGCTTCAAGCGTCGCCAACGCCAAGTGCGACTTGGTAGTGCCACGGGTGATACCGACGATGGTGCCGCGTGCGTAGGCGTCCCAATGCGGTGCGCCCAGACCAGTAAGGGCCGGTACGAAAACAACCCCGTCAGACGAGCTGACTTCGGCTGCGAGCTTTTCGATGTCTGATGCTTTGTTGATCAAGCCAAGACCGTCTCGTAACCACTGCACGGCACTTCCGGTAACAAAGACCGCACCTTCTAGCGCGTAGGTAAGTGAGCTGTTGGGTAACCCGAGGGCGACCGTGGTGAGCAGCCCAGCATTTGAGTAGACGATCTCTTTGCCGGTGTTAGTCAAAATGAATGACCCTGTGCCATAAGTGCATTTCGAATCACCGGCGTTGAGCCCTGCTTGCCCAACCAGTGCCGCCTGCTGGTCACCCGCAATGCCGGCAATCGGCAGTGACAAACCTAGGAATGCATTTGAGTCAGTCTGCCCACATTTGCCGAATGAGGGCACGATCTCAGGCAACGCAGCACGCGGTACTTGAAAGATTTCTAGTAACTCATCGCTCCATCTACCTGACTTCAGATCGAATAACAGCGTTCGCGAAGCGTTGGTTGCGTCGGTGACATGTGCCTGACCAGCGCTCATTCGAGATATCAGGTAAGAATCGATGGTCCCTATTACGACGTCGGAGTGTTGGTTGTATGCGCTGGCTAGCTCACCCCAGGTTGCGGGTTCGTTTTCGGCTAACCAAAGGGCTTTGCTGCCGGTGAAATAAGGGTCAAGTCGAAGACCCGTTGACTTAGCGATCTTTTCATCTAAGCCAAGATTCGAGAGTCGTTGGCAAATATCCGCGGTGCGGCGGTCTTGCCAGACAATCGCTCGACGGGGCGAAGTACCAGTTTTGCGCGACCAAATTGCCAGGGTTTCTCGCTGGTTAGTCACCCCGACAGCACGGATTCGCGATTTGTCAGGGGTGGCCGAGAGCACCTGCGAGGTGGCTGCACATGTGGCCGACCAGATTTCGTCTAGGTCGTGCTCGACCCAGCCGGCTTGCGGAAAGTGCTGCGGAAACTCTTGATAACCGCGAGAGAGAACATTGGATTGCTCGTCAATTAATAGCGCCGTGACACCAGTAGTGCCAGCATCAATTGAGAGCACCGCCACGCTGACGAGGTTAATTGACGCGTAAAATCAAGCATCATGCGAATCGGGGTCTTAACCGGCGGCGGTGATGCCCCCGGGCTAAATGCGGTAATCGCAGGTCTCGTCACACGCGGCATTCGCGAACACGGATTCGAATTCGTCGGCTTTAAGGACGGTTGGAAGGGCCCGCTTGAAGGCCACACCACGCCCTTGAACCTTGAGGCCGTTGCCAACATCGTCGGTGAGGGCGGCACCATTTTGGGTTCGTCACGCACGAACCCGATGAAGATCGAGGACGGGGTCGCCCGCATTGAAAAAAATCTGAAAGCCGCCCAAGTTGATGCGCTAGTTGCAATTGGCGGCGAAGACACATTAGGCGTGGCGACGAAACTCCACGAGCACGGGTTTCAGGTGATTGGAGTACCTAAGACGATTGACAACGATTTATCTGGCACCGACTACACATTTGGCTTTGACACGGCGGTAAGCATCGCTACCGAAGCCGTTGATCGTTTACACACCACCGCACGGTCGCACCATCGAGTACTCGTCGTTGAGGTAATGGGGCGCCATGCTGGTTGGATCGCTCTGCACACCGGAATGGCCTCAGACGCTGCGTGCACGCTGATACCTGAGCAGGAGTATCACGTTTCGCAGGTCGCATCTTGGGTCAAGTCGCGTTATGCCAGAGACGGCTACGCCATAGTCGTGGCAGCCGAAGGTGCACACAGCCCCGAGGGTGACCTAGTAACTAAAGACGACAGCGTTGATGCGTTTGGTCACGTGAAGCTAAGCGGGTTAGCCGACAGACTCTGCGCGCAGATTGAGAAAGAGACCGGCTATGAGACCAGGTCGATGATTCTTGGTCACTTACAGCGCGGGGGTAGCCCGACAGCGTTCGATCGAGTTCTCGGTGCGCGACTTGGGTTAAACGCCGCTGACGCCGTCGGAGAAAAAGCCTGGGGGCAGATGCTTGCACTTCACGGCACCCAAATCGCTCGCGTTCCACTTAGCACCGCAACTGGTGAATTAAAGACCGTACCTGCCGCGCGCTACGATGAAGCGAAGTCTCTCTTTGGCTAACAACGTGTACCAGCCAATCTGGCCAGACTTGAACGAACGCGATCGAGTCGTTCGCGAACTTTCACAGCTACCGCCACTGGTATTCCCCGACGAGTGTGACTTGCTTACCTCTCGTCTGGCAGACGTGAGCCGTGGTGAAGCCTTTGTATTAACTGGCGGTGACTGCGCTGAGACTTTCGCAGAGAACACCCCATGGTCAATTCGGGCGCGCCTTAACACCGTGTTGCAGATGGCAGTCGTGCTTACTTACGCGGCGACCCTGCCGGTAGTAAAGATGGGGCGCATTGCCGGCCAGTACTTCAAACCAAGAAGTGCTGAGACTGAGGTAATCGACGGTCAAGAACTACTTACCTACCGCGGTGATGCAATCAACGGCATTGAACGCACGCGGGCCGCTAGAACCCCAGACGCGCGAC
>VGAH01000011.1 GCA_016870945.1 Actinomycetota bacterium
TGAGATAGGCGAGGGTTTTGCTGGGGCAGGGAGACGTGGCTCTGTCGCCCACGATGAAATGGTTAATACACCAGAAGGAATCAAGCGGTTGACTTCGCGTTCGGGTGGCACCGAGGGCGGCATGAGCACCGGTGAAGTTCTTCGGGTAAGGGCAGCGATGAAACCAATCTCAACTGTGCCGAAAGCCCTTCAGACTGTGGACGTTGCCACCGGCGAAGCAGCCAAAGCCATCAATCAGCGCTCCGATGTTTGTGCTGTCCCAGCTGCTGGGGTTATAGCTGAGGCCGTGGTCGCACTTGTTTTAGCTGATGCGATTTTAGAAAAATTCGGTGGTGACAATGTCACTGAGACGAGTCGTAATGTCGAAAGTTACCTCGCAAACCTCACGGTTTAGCGCGCCCCTAGTTGATGTAACAAGAGAACCAGCAGATGTCACGCAAGCCTGGGTTATTGGTTCTAGTCGGTGTGCCGGGTGCAGGTAAAACAACAATCGGTAAAGAGTTGTCGAGTCAGACAGGCGTTGATTTCTTTGATAGCGACGAAGAAATCGTCGAACGCACGGGGTCAAGCGTTTCGCATTTGTTCATAGAAAAAGGCGAGCCGTTCTTTCGTCAGATCGAGCGCGATGTCGTGGCAGAGGGTCTTAAGCGCTCGGACGGGGTCTATGCATTAGGTGGGGGGGCAGTTCTTGACCCGGCCACTCGGGAATTGCTCAAAGGTGTAAACGTTTGCTGGCTCAAGGTCTCAGCCCCGGTCGCAGCCAAGAGAGTGGGCCTTGATCAGCCCCGCCCAGTCCTATTGGGAAACGTTCGTTCTCAGATGGTCAAACTGCTAAATGAGCGTGAGCCTTTCTATAAAGAGGTGGCCACTTTCAGTGTCGATACGGATGAGAAGGCACCTAGCGAGGTAGTACTTGATGTCATGGCCAAGAACCAATGAATATCGAGACTCTCGGGTATCCGATCGTGGTCGGTCAGGGGCTACTTGGGTCTGTATCTGAATACCTCCATACCGATACCCAAAAGGTGGCGCTCTGCTTTACACCGGCGACTAGATCTCTCGCCGAGCAGGTAAAAGCCGCGCTGCTCGATAAACAGTTCGAGGTACTAGATGTCGAACTTCCCAACGGTGAGGCTGCCAAAGACATAGAAGTTGTTAAGGCGGCATGGACGCAACTCGCAGATGCAGGCTTTACACGCAGTGATGCGATCGTCTCGGTAGGCGGTGGGGCGACCAGTGATTCTGCGGGCTTCATCGCGGCCACCTGGATGCGAGGGGTAGACGTCGTTCATGTTCCTACAACGTTGTTGTCGATGGTTGATGCATCAATTGGGGGCAAGAGCGGCATAAATACCGCAGAGGCAAAGAACTTGATCGGGGCTTTTCACGACCCAATTGCTGTCATCTGTGATGTCGGCGTTCTCGCGGGGTTAGAAAGAGACGAAGTCATCAGTGGTATGGCCGAAGTCGTTAAGTCTGGATTCATTGGTGACTCTGAGCTTTTGCAGCTCGTCGAGAACAACTCGGCCGATTCACTAGTGACATCAGGGGCGCTCTTGATTGAGGTCATCGGCCGGGCAATAGCGGTTAAGGCAGCGGTGGTAGCTGCAGATCCGTTTGAGCTATCAGTTCAAGATGTTGGGCGCGCAGCGCTTAACTACGGGCACACCATGGGTCACGCGATTGAGCGCTACGAAAGCCAAAAGATGCGCCATGGTGAGGCAGTTGCTCTTGGCATGATCTACGCCGCTGAGTTGGCCTCGATTCTTGCCATAGCGCCACCAGATCTCGTTTCACGTCACCGGGTGCTTCTTAGCAAAGTTGGCTTGCCAACGAAGTACTCAGGTGGCAAGTTTGAAGAAATCAGAAAATTCATGCGCTTAGACAAGAAGGCCCGGGGTAAGCAGGTAAGATTCGTTTTGCTGAGCGCGGTCGGTGAACCCAAGTTGTATGACCAGCCAAACGAAGACGTGTTGGTTGAAGCCTGGCAACGGCTGACGAACTAATTCCAAGCATCCAATAGCGGCGTAAGAGAGGTCACGGTGTCAGGCCAAGAGGTTTTGGTATTAAACGGGCCAAACCTCAACCTGCTTGGGGTTAGAGAACCCAGCGTTTACGGTGAAGCCGACTATCAAGCTTTGGTCACTTACTGTGAACATTCGGCTAAAGATCTGGGGCTGGTAGTCGAAGTTCGACAGACCAATTCTGAAAGTGAACTTGTTGAGTGGGTGCAACAAGCAGGCGTTGCCGGCCGACCTTTGGTTATTAACCCTGCTGCTTTCACACACTATTCATATGCTCTGCGCGATGCCTTAGCTGCGTGCTCTGCCCCGGTGGTAGAGGTTCACATTTCTAATCCGGCAGCGCGCGAGTCATTTCGCCACCACAGCGTGGTAAGCGCGGTAGTCATGGGCAGTATCGCCGGGTTTGGTTTCGCTTCTTACGGCTTGGCACTTCGGGCAATCAAGGGGGCTCTCGATGGCGACAAGTAACGACCTAAAGAACGGCATGGTCTTAAATCTTGACGGTCAACTTTGGGCGGTAGTTGAGTTTCAACATGTGAAACCAGGTAAAGGTGGGGCGTTCGTACGAAGCAAGTTGAAAAACGTACTTAGTGGAAAGGTCGTTGATCGCACCTTCAACGCCGGGGTACCAGTTGAGGTGGCCACCGTTGATAAGCGAAACATGACTTACCTTTATAGAGACGGTGATGCTTGGGTCTTCATGGACGTCACGAGCTACGACCAGCTGCCTGTCGCTAACTTAGTCGTCGGTGATGCTTCGAATTACCTTTTAGAAAACCAAGAGGTCGTGTTAGCCCTTAATGAAGGTGAGCCTCTCTACCTCGAGATGCCTGCCTCGGTAGAGCTAACGGTTGAGTACACCGAACCAGGCCTGCAAGGTGACCGCGCAACCGGTGGTTCGAAACCTGCTCGTGTTGAAACCGGGTTGGAGGTGTCGGTGCCCCTTTTCATCAAGCAGGGCGAAAAGATCAAAGTTGACACCCGCGACGGAAGTTATCTTGGCCGCGCAGGTTCGTGAGGGCGCGCACCAAGGCCAGAAAGCTCGCTTTAGACGTTCTTTATCAAGCAGAGTTACGCGGGGTTGCAGCAAGTGTCATTCTTGACGAACTTGGGGAGCGCTCAGGGCCTGTAGGTAGTTACGCGCGCGAACTTGTCACTGGCGTCTCTTCAAAGAGCGACGAGATTGACGCAACCATTGCCAGTTTGGCAAAAGACTGGTCGCTTGATCGAATGCCCGCGATAGACAGAAATCTGCTGCGAATTGCAGTATTCGAGATAGGCGAGCAAGACGAGATCCCGCCAGGGGTCGCCATATCCGAATCAGTTGCGCTCGCAAAAGAGTTGTCAACTGCAGAATCACCAAATTTCATAAATGGGGTACTGGGGGCGTTGGTCAAGCAGTCTTCTTAGTCAGTTGAAGATGTGCCTCGGGTGGGATTCGAACCCACACGCTTTAGGGGCACGGGTTTTTGAGACCCGCGTGTCTGCCAGTTCCACCACCGAGGCGTCGCCAAACCGTATTACCTGCAATGCGATTATCACGATTTGGTTACGATTGAGCTCTAATTCTAGGTGAAAGTGCAACCACCCCTAATCCGCCCTTAAAATTGCGCCGCTTAGCTAAGCAAGTCAGGCACAAGGGCCTGACGTAAAAATCAAAGTAGCGAAAACAAAGGGAGATCAATTGATTCGCTCCAGATTCGCGGCTTCGATGGTGGCCATCGGTGCAGCAAGCTTGGTGCTTGCTGGCTGTGGCAACAACGACACCGCAACTGAAGAAGAGGTCGCCACTGAGGAGGTTGTCGCAGCAGTTGAACCAAACTGTGCAATCGGCACCCTGCTACCTCAGACCGGTAACCTCGCATTTCTTGGGCCACCTGAATTCGCAGGTGTTGACCTAGCCGTCAAGCAGATCAACGAAGCTGGCGGAATTAACGGCGAAGAGATCGTTCACTTGGTCGGTGACTCAGGTGACACCTCAACTGACATCGCCTCGCAGACGACTGACAGCCACTTGGCCAATAACGTCATGGCCATCGTGGGTGCGGCATCTTCGGGTGTGTCGCTCACTGTGATCGACAAGATCACTGGTGCGAACGTCGTTCACTTCTCACCAGCGAACACCTCACCGGCTCTAACTGAGTACGAGGACAACGGGTTCTACTTCCGTACCGCTCCTCCGGACACCTTCCAGGGTGCCGTGGTCGGCGGTTTGGTATTCGATGACGGCTACGACTCGGCTGCCATTTTGGCGTTGGATGACGCCTACGGCATCGGTCTTGCTGACAACTTCGAAAAGAACTTCGTCGAAGCTGGTGGAACCGTCACTGAGAAACTCATCTACAACCCACAGGCTGCTGAATTCAGCGCTGAGGTGACTGCAGTTAAGGGCTCAAGCCCGAAGGCTGTGGTTTTGATTGGTTTCGAAGAGACCACCAAGATCCTGCAAGAAATGATCAAGCAGGGTGTGGGCCCGGACAAACTTCCGGTCTACTTGGTTGACGGAAACCTCTCATCTGCCGCTTACGCAGATTTGCCAGAGGGCATCATGGTCGGCGTCAAGGGCACTTTGCCTGGCACCGCGACTCCAGACGCTGTGAAAGAAGCTCTTCTTTCGGTCAACCCTGACCTCGAAGACTTCTCTTACGCACCAGAGTCATGGGACGCCGTCAACTTGATCGCACTTGCTGCAGCAGCCGGTGGCTCCTGCGATGGTGCGACAGTTGCAGCCAACTTGGCAGCAGTCTCAGGCGCTAACGGTGGCGAGAAGTGCACCGATTACGCCAGCTGCAAGAAGTTGCTAGACGAGGGCAAGGCCATCGATTACGAAGGTCTGTCTGGTCCGGTCAACTTCAACGAGTTCGGTGACCCGAGTGTTGCCACGATGGGCATCTACGAGTACACCGCAAACGACAAGTACGAGCCGATCGACTTCATCACGGGTGACGTGCCGAAGCCGTAAGTTCGTTATTCGACTCTTTATTCAAGGGTCAAAGCGAGGGCCGGTCTCTTTTGAGGCCGGCCCTTCGTTTGTTCGTAAGTTCTTAACAGCTAAGCCTGAGACAAAGTCCCTAAGTACAGTTCGATCACTTTTGGATCGTTAGCTAGTTCGCTTCCCGTGCCCGTGTAAGCATTCTTGCCTTGATCCATGACGTAGGCCCTATCGACGATTTGCAGACACCTGCGCGCATTCTGCTCGACCATCACGACCGTTACGCCGGTGGCGTTGATGTCACGAACGCGAATGAAGACATCATCTTGCAGGGCGGGCGAAAGGCCTGCACTTGGTTCATCGAGCAAGAGAACCCTCGGCTCCATCATTAATGCACGCCCCATCGCAACCATTTGGCGTTCACCCCCTGAGAGTGAGCCAGCGCGTTGAGCACGCCTTTCATGGAGCATCGGAAACAACTCGCCAACTCGCTGAAAGCGAGCAGCAAACTCTTTTGGCTGTTGGTAGGCACCCATTTGAAGGTTTTCTTCGATGGTCAACGATGGAAAGACATTTTCTGTCTGTGGCACATACCCCACGCCTAGATGCACCAACTCGTCGGCGCGCATATTGGTGATGTTCTCGCCCCCGAGCATGACTTGACCAGAACTCACCTTCAAGAGCCCAAAGATCGCCTTTAAGAGGGTTGACTTTCCAGCACCGTTGGGCCCGATGATCCCGACGAGTTCGCCTTGGTCGGCGTGAAGGCTTGCACCATTCAAGATGTTCACACCCGGGAAGTAACCGGCAACGATGTCCTGGGCCTGCAATAGAGGGTTCAAGTTGATTTCGCCTTCTTGTTTTGCGTCAAAGATTCACCTGACTTGGTTAGCTCTTCATCGTGATGAGCACCTAGGTAGGCGTCGATGACGGCTTTATCACGCATCACACTCGCAGGGGGGCCCTCCGCGATGATCCGCCCTTGGGCCATGACTACGACCCAGTCACTGATGTCTCGAACTGCGTCCATGTCGTGCTCGATGAAGAGAACCGTGAGCCCCTCTTCTCGAAGTTCTTTGATGTGCCCTAGAAGTGATTGGGTGAGTGCAGGGTTAACACCAGCCATAGGTTCGTCCAACATGATCATGGTTGGGTCAGTCATCAAAGCTCGAGCCATCTCGAGAAGTTTTCTCTGACCACCTGACATCGTGCCGGCAAAGTCGTCCTTCTTTTCATAGAGATTGAAGCGACGCAAAAGAGTAAGTGCACGTTCGGTTACCTGTTCTTCTTGACCAGACCACGCGAAAGGAAAGGGAGCGGCCAAAATGCGCTCACCCAATTGGCGTTGCGCACCCAGGCGCATGTTTTCTAGCACCGTCATTTTCGCTAACACCTTGGTCAATTGGAATGTCCGAACCATGCCTAGCTGGGCGATTTTGTAGGCAGCTTTGTTTCTTAATTCGTGGTTCTCATAACGCCATGTACCTGCATCAGGTGTGTCAAAACCGGCCAAGACATTGAAGAAAGTTGTCTTACCGGCACCGTTTGGGCCTATCAGCGCGGTTATGGATGCGCGTTGTACTGACAGTCGATCGACGTCAACTGCGACCAAACCGCCGAAGTGACGGTTTATGTTTTCGGCAACCAGAATCTCGTCGGGTTTGGTTATGCCTGGCTCGGACTTGACGCCAGAGAGTGCTGCTACTGCTCGTGCAGAGACTGAGTCGCTAGCGCTTGTCGCAGTTTTAGCGGTCATCTAAAGCCAATTCGCGTTTGTCGCCGAAGATCCCTTGTGGGCGGTACACGATCAAAAGCATTAGTGCTAGCCCGACCAACATGAAGCGCACTTGCCCAATCTGGTCACTACGCAAGATCGTGTCGGGAATGATCCCTGTTGCCACTAGCTGTGTGAGTGACTCACCGATGAAGACCAGGATGAACCAAAAGATGATGCTTCCGACCACCGGGCCGAAGACGCGGGCTGCGCCACCGAGAATCAAAATGGTGTAGGCGAAGAACGTAAACCTCGAGCTGTAGTTATCTGGCTGAACCGACTGTGCATCGATTGCCCAATAGATGCCTGCTAGCGAGCCGACTACACCGCCCAATATGAGCGCTTGCATTTTGTAGAAGTAAACGTTCTTGCCGAGGCTGCGAGAGGCGTTCTCGTCTTCTCTAATGCTCTTGACGACTCTTCCCCAAGGTGATCGAACCAGTAGCCAAGTAAGCAACACGATCAAACCGATTAGTACCCAACCCACGACGGTTATCCAAGAGGCTTGTGCACTGTTAAATTGAATAGGGCCCCACGAAATGGCTTGGTCAAACGGGTTAAACGAGTAGAACTCTCTTGCATATTTACCGGTGATTCCGTCAGAGCCGCCGAAGTACTCATTGAGGCTTACTGAGCGGACAGTTTGACGAATCACTTCGGCAGCAGCGATGGTGACTATGGCGAGGTAATCGGCACGAAGTCGAAGCGTGGGAATGCCCAAGATCAAACCGAAAATCACAGCCCCGATGAGGCCTATGAAGATTGATAGCCAAAGCGATTGGCCGAGAGTGGCGGTTACGACCGCCACCGAGTAGGCGCCAATTGCAGCAAAACCCGCCTGGCCGAAATTCAAAAGGCCCGTGTAACCAAATTGGATGTTTAGCCCTAATGCCGCTAAGGCATAGATGATTGTGGTTGAGCCCACCATGGCCGTGATCGAGATGACGAATATCTGACCCCAGTCCATCTAACCCACCCGCTCTTTGCGACCGAGGATTCCCTGCGGCCTGACTAGCAACACGATTATCAATACGACGAGAGCGCCAACGTATTTAAGTTCGGATGGAATGAATAAGACCGAGAGTTGAATGAAGACGCCGACTATCAAAGAACCTATGAGCGCGCCCGTTGCGGTACCTAGACCGCCCAATATGACGCCTGCAAATATCAAGAGCAGCAGCTGCACCCCGAGTTGCCAGCTCACACCGTTACTAAGCGCAAACATGATTCCGGCGTATCCGCCGAGGCCAGCTGCAATCACCCACACAGTGGTGATCACCTTTTCAACGTTTATGCCCGACGCAGATGCGAGCGCGGGGTTATCAGCAACTGCGCGAGTGGCCTTACCTGATTGAGTCTTGCCTAGCCACCAGAAGGTGAGTGCTAACAAAACCACGGCACCTACCGCTGCGATCATGTCGCGAGGGGTGACAGCTATAGGGCCGATGTTTATTCCGGCCTGGCCGGCAAAGCCCGGCAAAATTCGAGTCCTTCCCCCGAATAGGAACAAAAATAGATACTGCAAAAACAGGGCAAGGCCGATGGACACAACCAAAAGTGCGGTTAACCCCGTACCCCTTTTTCTTAGTGGCTTCCAGACCACCAAGTTCTGTACGTATCCGCCTAGAAATGCGCTGGCGAGGACTGCCACCGGTATCGCCACCAAGATTGGAAGGCCAACAAGAACGGAGAAGAAATAGGCGAGTAGCCCTCCGAGGGCAAGTAACTCACCGTGTGCGAAGTTCACCAACTTCGTGGTGCCGTAGACAAGGCTCAAGCCCACTGCCCCTAGCGCGATAACAAGACCGAATGCCAACCCATCGACGGTTAGTTGCGCAGCTTGTCCCCAAAACCCAGCGCCACCGATTGTGCCGCCGCCGCCAACGGCTGCCGGGGCGTCACCTTCTACTAATGGGAACCCGATTCGCTTAGGGCGCTCTCTCGAGATCACTGTGGCGCTGGTGACGGCACGATCTTCGCTGGTAAGGGATATTCCTTCTGGCAGTGTGGAAACGTCCAATGTGACTTGGTAAGCACCGGTATCAGGCAAGATCACTTGCCATTCACCGGCTTCGTTCGACGTTACGGTTTCAGAGAATCCGTTTCCTTCGACAGTGATTGAGACACCGGCAAGGCCTTCACCACCGGGGGATTCCAGTGTTCCGGTTATTGCTGGGCCCGAAGGCGCATCTTGGGCAACGGCAGGGCTTAGTGAGAGCAGCGGTGCTATTAACAAAGCCAAGAGGGCCACTCGAACTCTCTTAATCATGTGAGCAAGAGCCTAAACGCCGGTAACGCGTCTATGACCAGCAGGTAAGTGCGGTTGTTTTCTAGCGCCAATCGCGCAGCAGGCAGGTGAGCTGCCCGGTGGCGATTCGATCACCCGATTCATTGGTGATTACGACCTCGATGGCCGCAATGGTCTTTCCGAGGCTCATGGGTGTGGCAACCCCAGTTACTAGACCACCCGTGGCCGATTTGTGGTGGGTGACATTTATGTTCAAACCAAGGGCTTGCTTATTTGGGCCACCGTGCAGCGCAGCGGCAAGTGACCCAAGTGTTTCAACAAGCACGGCGTTGGCCCCACCGTGTAGCAGGCCGTAAGGCTGGGTATTGCCCTCAACAGGCATAGTCGCGACTACTCGGTTAGCACTTGCTTCGAGCAAAGTTATTCCCATTCGATTGGCTAATGCACCGCGACCCTGTTCGTTCAAAACGGCGGCCAAGTCTTGTTCTTCAGTCACGGTGTTAAGCCTAGGCTGCGAGCACAAATGACCGCTAATTCGAGACTGCTCTTAGTTGATGGGCATTCGCTGGCATATCGCGCGTTTTACGCGCTACCGGTAGAAAGTTTTCAGAATTCTGCAGGCGTTCACACCAACGCCGTATTTGGCTTCACATCCATGTTGATCAATGTCTTGAAGGCTGAGCAGCCTGACCACGTGGCAGTTGTTTTCGACGCATCTGATACTACGTTTAGGAACCAGATCTACCCTGAATATAAAGCTCACAGAGAAGCCTCACCGGTGGAATTTCCGCCTCAGATCCCCCTGATCGAAGACGTTTGCACAGTCTTGGGTCTTCGACATGTGCAGTTAGTCGGGTTCGAGGCTGACGACATCATTGCGACACTCGCTAAGCAGGCCAGCTCGGCTGGGCTGACGACACTCATCTTGACTGGTGATCGAGATTCCTTCCAACTGATCGATGACGAAACCACCGTTCTTTACGCGCGCCGCGGGGTTTCAGATCTAGCTCGCATGACACCTGTGGCCCTGCACGAGAAGCTGGGCCTAACACCTTCGCAATACCCGGACTACGCAGCTCTGCGAGGTGACCCGTCAGACAACTTGCCTTCGGTACCGGGTGTGGGCGAGAAGACCGCCGCGAAATGGATCATCGAATACGGCAACTTGAGCAACTTGTTAGCCAATGCAGAAGAAATCAAAGGAAAAGTGGGGGAATCTCTTAGGGCTCACAGGGCTGAGGTGCAGCGTAATTTAGAGCTAACTCGGTTAGTAACCGACGTGCCGCTAGAAATCGGCATTCAAGACTGCACGCGAGGTGAGCCTCACGTACAGGAATTGAATCAACTCTTTGACGCCCTCGAATTCACGAGTTTGCGACCTAAGGCACTAGCACTTCAAGCCGCCCCCGCTACCGCAAGCAACCCCAAAGCTGTTAGTGGGTGGCGGAGCCTCAAACCACGGGGCAAGAACTTGCCTGCTTTCTTTGATCGTTACGCAACAACACCGCTGGGAGTCTCGTTTCGCGGCCAGTGGGGTAGCGGCACGGGTGAGATTTACGCAGTTGCAATTGCAGCACCAGACGGCGAAGGTTTTTCGTTCAATCTCGTCGACGAAAGTAAAGAAATCAAGAACACGGTCTTTGGTTGGTTAGAGACGAGCTACCCCAAAGTCATCCATGACTCGAAGGGCCCGTCACTTGCTTTAGCTGCCCACGGGGTCACCTTGACGGGTCTTTATCTTGACACCGCACTTGGTGCGTATTTAGCCCTGCCAGGGCAGCGGTCATTTGAGATTTCAGCACTTGCCGAGCGGCTGTGTGACCTACGAATTTCGGGTACGCAAGCTAACGAACAACTCGACCTCGGGCTTTCCGATGTTGTAGACGAAGAAGCCCTACTAGAAGTCGCAGGTGCGACTTTGCTAGTCGGTAAGCGGCTTTCTGAGTTGTTACATGAGAGAAACCTCTGGTCTTTGTTAACCGAGATTGAACAGCCCCTCGTCCCAGTACTAGTTGCGATGGAACGAGCAGGGGTCGCTGCAGATACTGCTGAGCTACAAAGAATTGAACATGAGCTTGGACGCGACTGTGATCGCTTGCAGGCGACGGCCTATGAATTAGTAGGGCACGAGTTCAATCTCGGCTCGCCAAAACAGTTGCAGGTCGTACTTTTTGAAGAGCGAGGCCTTCAAAGGACGAAAAAGACCAAAACAGGCTGGACAACCGATGCTGACGCTTTGGCTGCTCTCTACGAAACGTCTGGTGACCCACTGCTCGAGGTTCTGATGAACTGGCGCGAGCGATCCAAATTGCGCCAGACAGTTGCCTCACTTATTCCGCTAGTGGCGATAGACGGACGCATCCACACCACCTTCAATCAAATGGTTGCAGCGACCGGGCGTCTTTCGAGCTCTGATCCGAATCTTCAAAACATCCCAGCCCGTAGTGACGAAGGTAGACGCATCAGACAGTGCTTCGTGGCAGGCCGCGATTTTGAGGCGTTGTTGACTGCCGACTATGACCAGATCGAACTTCGAGTCATGGCCCATATGGCTAAAGACCCTGAGCTGAAATCAGCTTTTGCTATGGGTGAAGACCTTCATCGCAGCGTTGGCGCAAAGATCTTCGATGTCGACCCAAGCGCAGTAGATGCTGACCTTCGACGGCGCGTTAAAGCCATCTCATACGGCCTCGTTTATGGGCTTAGCCCCTACGGTCTATCGCAACAACTAGGGATCTCCGTAGACGAGGCGAAGGACTTAACTGACGCGTATTTCACGCGGTTCTCTGGCATTCGCGATTACCTGCGCAGCGTTGTCGAACAGGCCAGGGTGACTGGCTATACCGAGACCTTGTTAGGGCGCCGGCGCTATTTGCCTGATTTACATAGTGATAATCGACAGCGACGCGAGATGGCAGAGAGGATGGCCCTAAACGCCCCAATGCAGGGGTCGGCGGCGGACATATTGAAGGTGGCCATGCTTAACGTCAACTCCTCGCTTCGCAAATCGGCCTTACAGAGTCGTCTTCTACTTACCGTTCACGATGAACTCGTGATCGAGGTGGCACCTGGCGAGACAGAGACCGTAGAAAAGACGGTGCGTGAGGGCATGTCGGCGGCATACCCATTGGACGTGCCACTAGCTGTGTCAGTTGGCATAGGAAGGACGTGGGCCGAGGCGTCTCACTGACGCCCAACTATGCTTGGGCACAATGACAGTAGTTGCTGATGTAGCGCCAGTCGTCGCGCTTAATGACGTCGGATCTAACGAAGACCTCTTAGCGGCCATCGATGAGACCATCAAGTACTTCAAAGATGGCGACATCGTTTCTGGGGTGGTAGTTAAGGTCGACAAAGACGAGGTACTAGTTGACGTCGGGTACAAGACCGAAGGGGTAATCCCCGCACGAGAGCTTTCAATTAAGAATGAAGTTGACCCCAGTGAAGTGGTTTCGGTAGGCGACAGCGTCGAGGCGCTTGTCACCCAAAAAGAAGACAAAGACGGCCGATTGATGCTTTCTAAGAAGCGAGCTCAGTATGAAAAAGCCTGGGGGACGATCGAGACACTCAAAGAATCCGACGGGGTCGTTACTGGCAAAGTGATCGAAGTCGTCAAGGGTGGGTTGATTCTTGACATCGGTCTTAGGGGTTTTCTACCGGCATCGTTGGTAGAAATGCGTCGAGTCCGCGATCTTGCCCCTTACATTGGACGAGATCTTGAAGCCAAGATCATTGAACTCGACAAGAACCGCAACAACGTCGTTCTTTCACGACGGGCTTTCTTAGAGCAGACGCAATCAGCCGCGCGCGGTGAGCTTTTGCACGAACTTCAGGTTGGGCAAATCCGTTCGGGAGTGGTCTCAAGCATCGTTAATTTCGGCGCTTTCGTCGACCTGGGTGGTGTCGACGGGTTGGTACACGTCTCAGAACTGTCTTGGAAGCACATAGATCATCCATCCGAGGTCGTC
Organism: Actinomycetota bacterium; assembly: GCA_016870945.1. Taxonomy (GTDB): domain Bacteria; phylum Actinomycetota; class Actinomycetes; order S36-B12; family UBA5976; genus VGAH01. The sequence continues at coordinate 12,947 of VGAH01000011.1, forward strand.
ACCATTGGCGACAAGGTGACTGTTGAGGTGCTTGAAGTCGAGCTTGATCGCGAAAGAGTTTCGCTTTCACTTAAGTCGACGCAAGAAGACCCCTGGCAGCACTTCGCGCGCACTAAGCACATAAACCAGATAGTGCCCGGGGTCGTCACCAAACTCGTACCTTTCGGGGCATTCGTCAACGTCGGTGACGGCATCGAGGGTCTTGTTCACATCTCTGAGTTGGCTGATGATCACGTTGAGATTCCTGAGCAGGTTGTCCAAATCGGTGACGAGATAGTCGTCAAAATCATTGATATCGACCTCGAGCGTCGACGTATTTCGTTGTCAATGAAGCAGGCCAGCGAGGACTACCGCCCTGAGTTAGCTCCCGCAGTTTTCGACCCAGCGCTTTACGGTATGGCTCGCCTCTATGACTTGCACGGCAACTACACCGGGCCCGCGGGCTACGACCCGCGTACGGGCGAGTGGGCCGACGGCAACGATGAAGCTAAAGCGAAGTGGCAGGCAGACTACGACGTCGCAAAATCTAAGTGGGAGAAACACCGCGAAGAGACTCTGGCAAAGCAGGCAGCAGAAGCAGCTGAGGCCGGCACTGCACAAACCGATGCGGGCGTTGGTGACGGCCCAAGCGAAAACGGGTGATTAAGTCCTAACTTCGGCAAACCGATTTCGTATTGGTTTGACCGGCGGCATGGGCTCGGGTAAGTCCACAGTTGCCCGAATGTTTAACGAAAATGGTGCCGTAATAATCGACGCCGATGTCTTGGCACGAGAGGCCTTAAGACCTGGTGAGCCGGCTTATCAACTGGTGCTAACGGAATTCGGCGATGAGATTCTTTTAGAAACAGGCGAGATCGATCGTCAAGAGCTGGCGCGCCAAGTCTTTTCAGATACAGCTAAGCGCGACGCTCTCGAAGGAATAGTTCATCCAGTCGTAGCAGCCCGCAGAGCCGACCTCTTGGCCCAAGCCCCTAAGGGTTCTGTCGTCATCGAAGACGTGCCTTTGTTGGTCGAAAAGAGTTTGCACCCTGAGTATGACTTCGTCATTGTCGTCACCGCGCCCCAGTCATTGCGACTTTCGCGCTTGATGAATGAGCGAAACGTGTCCGAAGCCGAAGCACGATCGAGAATGAACGCGCAAGCCAGCGACGAAGCTCGAGAGGCGGTCGCCGACGTAATCATCGAGAATTCGGGCACCAAAGCCGAACTAGCAAAGCGAGTCAAAGAGGTATGGCTACAACTACAGCGCCTCACGTCAAACCGATAGAGAGGGCAGCGCGCCCTTTTCGCGTCATCTCTGAATTTCAACCAAGCGGGGATCAGCCTGCTGCATTAGCTGAAATTGCCAAGCGGCTAAGAGCGGGCGAGAAAGACGTCGTCTTGTTAGGCGCAACCGGCACCGGTAAATCAGCAACGACTGCATGGCTTATCGAGCAATTGCAAAGACCCACGTTGGTAATCGAGCCGAACAAGACCCTTGCCGCACAGATGGCAAACGAGCTGCGCGAGATGATGCCGAATAACGCCGTCGAGTATTTCGTTTCGTATTACGACTACTACCAGCCTGAGGCCTACGTGCCCCAGACCGACACATACATCGAAAAAGATTCATCGATCAATCAAGAGGTTGAGCGACTTCGACATTCGGCTACCAGTTCGCTCTTGACGCGGCGCGATGTTGTGGTGGTGGCGACCGTGTCATGTATTTACGGCTTGGGCACCCCAGCTGAATACGTGGATCGAATGATCAAGTTGCGCGTAGGTGAAGAATTCGGCAGGGACGAGCTCATCAAGCGCCTGATCGGAATTCAATATCAGCGTAATGACTTTGATTTCACACGCGGCACCTTTCGAGTCAAGGGTGACACATTAGATGTCATTCCGATGTATGAAGAGATGGCGATTCGTGTCGAGTTCTTTGGCGATCAGGTCGAACGTCTCTTAGTTCTTCATCCGCTAACTGGCGAGGTGATTTCAGATGATTCCGAAGCATTCATATTCCCTGCTACCCACTACGTGGCAGGCGAAGAGAGAATGAAACGTGCAATCGGTGAGATAGAAGAAGAGCTGGCCGAACAACTTGCCTCGCTAAAGCAAAGCGGCAAGTTGTTAGAGGCACAGCGACTACAGATGAGAACCGCTTTTGATCTTGAGCTCTTACGTGAGATGGGGTTTTGTTCAGGTATCGAGAACTACTCACGCTTCATAGACGGACGCCCAAAAGGCAGTGCCCCAAATTGCTTGCTGGATTACTTTCCTGACGATTTCTTGTTAGTAATAGATGAGTCTCACGTAACGGTGCCACAGATAGGTGGCATGTATGAGGGCGACATGAGTAGAAAGCGCACCCTGGTCGAGCACGGCTTTCGACTGCCATCGGCGATGGACAATCGTCCACTTCGATTCAGTGAGTTTGAGTCGCGCGTTGGGCAGAGCGTCTATTTGTCAGCAACCCCTGGTGATTATGAGTTGAAGAAAGTCCATGGCGATGTAGTCGAGCAAGTCATTAGGCCTACAGGCTTAGTTGACCCCTTAGTTGTCGTGAAGCCCGTCAAAGGTCAAATCGACGACTTGCGTGAACAGATCGTCCACAGAGTCGAGCGAAATGAGCGGGTGCTCGTCACGACGCTGACCAAGAGAATGGCAGAAGAGCTCACCAAGTACTTACAAGAGCAAGGCATCCGGGTGCAGTACTTGCACTCTGACGTCGACACCATTCGACGAGTTGAACTGCTACGTGAGCTTCGGCTTGGTGAATACGACGTGTTAGTCGGCATAAACCTGCTGCGTGAGGGGTTGGACTTACCTGAGGTCTCGTTGGTTGCCATATTGGACGCTGACAAAGAGGGTTTCTTGCGTTCTGATACCAGCCTCATTCAGACCATCGGGCGCGCCGCTCGCAACGTTTCAGGCGAAGTGCACATGTATGCCGATCGAATCACAGATTCAATGAGACGCGCCATCGATGAAACAAATAGACGTCGTGAGAAGCAAGTGGCATTTAATCAAGCAAACGGCATAACCCCCGCCCCGATTAGAAAGAAGATTTCGGACATCACGGACATGCTTGCGCGAGAAGACGCAGATACCGAAGACTTCAAGCTTCAGCGCACCGGGGGGAAGTCAAAGTCGGAGCAGGCATTACAGGGCAGCCAACACCTCTCTTTAGCTGAATTCGGGGGAAACACCGAAGCCCTGATAGATGAATTGAGCGCACGCATGCACTTGGCAGCAGAGGCCCTGCAGTTCGAAGTAGCAGCTAGGTACCGCGATGAGGTTCGAGAATTAAAGAAAGAGCTCAGGGCGATCAAAGACCGTTGAACTGGAATAAACTCCAGCAGTGAACCAGATCTCACCTGCGGTCTGGGCCATCACAGTCATCGCCGTTTTCTCTGTTTATGTCTTCGAGTACGTAATGGCGGCTAGAAGGCCACATGTTGTTCAGCCCAAAGAGGCAGCCATTGGCGTCTCTATTTACGTCGCGGCTGCAATCGCCTTTGGGGCAGCGCTTTGGGTGTTTGCGAGCCCTGGCAAGGGGGCCGAATTCTTCGCAGGTTGGATAACCGAATACAGCTTGAGTGTCGACAACCTCTTTGTCTTCATAGTGATCATGGGTTCATTCGCAGTGCCAACGTTGTACCAACAGAAGATTCTTCAAATTGGCATTTTGGGTGCATTGATCTTGCGATTTGCCTTCATTCTCGTAGGCGCGGCACTGCTAAACGCCTTTTGGTGGATGTTTTTCGTCTTCGGGGCCTTTCTCATCTACACGGCATACAAATTGGCGACTACCCACGAAGGTGATACCGACCCGACGAAGGGGCGCTTAATACAGACTCTTCAGAAGTTCTTGCCCATGACCCCGACTTATCACGAGGGTAAGTACTCCATCAAGATGTCGGGCCGACGAGTTTTTACGCCGCTCTTGCTGGTCATCGTGGCCATTTTCGTCACTGATCTCGTGTTTGCGCTTGATTCGATACCTGCGATTTTTGGAATCACGACGGATCCGTACATAGTCTTTACTGCGAATGCCTTCGCACTCATGGGCTTACGCCAACTGTATTTTTTAGTTGACGGCCTCTTGGATCGGTTGGTTTATCTCTCGTATGGGTTGTCTCTAATTCTTGCCTTCATCGGAGTCAAGATGATCATGCACGCCGCCCATGAGGCTGGCTGGGAAGTTCCGGAGGTTCCTACCTGGCTATCGCTAATCGTGATTTTGGTAATTTTGGCGACAACTGTCATCTTGAGCCTTACTGTTGGTCGAACCCGAAAGCGCGCCAGTGGCTGATTCGCTAGTCGTGCGAGGTGCTAGGGAACACAACCTCAAGAACGTTTCGCTCGAATTACCGCGAAATTCGCTAATTGTTTTCACCGGTTTGTCTGGTTCTGGTAAGTCCAGTCTTGCTTTTGACACGATCTTTGCAGAAGGGCAGAGGCGTTACGTTGAAAGCCTTTCTGCATACGCTCGGCAGTTTCTTGGCCAGATGGACAAACCAGACGTGGACTTCATCGAGGGTCTCTCACCGGCGGTATCAATCGATCAGAAATCAACCAACAGAAACCCAAGGTCAACCGTGGGAACCATTACTGAGGTCTACGACTATTTGCGTGTGCTCTTTGCTCGCGCGGGCAGGCCCCACTGTCCGACCTGTGGCAAGCCAATCTCTAGGCAAACGCCCCAACAGATCGTTGATCAGATCCTTGAGCTACCCGCAGGCACACGCTTTCAGATCTTGG
>VGAH01000012.1 GCA_016870945.1 Actinomycetota bacterium
ATCGGGGGAGGTTGTGGGGAACTGGGCGTATGACGTGTTTTGGGGTGGGGCGACTCGGTTCACCACGGTCACGCACAAGTTCATCGACAAAGTCACTAGCGGAAAGTTCTGGCGGCACTTCCCCGGTGGTGCACAAGTCGTTTGGCTAACCACCACCGGACGCAAGTCGGGCAAAGCGCGTCGCCAACCGCTACTGGCAGTACCCGAAGGCACCGACTGGGTCATCGCCGGTTCAAACGCAGGCCAAACCAAACCACCGGCTTGGGTCTACAACTTGCGCGCTAACCCAAACGCCACCCTCGAGGTCGAAGGGCGAACCCAACCAGTCGTAGCCCACGAGGCGACCGGCTCAGAGCGTGACCATTTATATGAGCGCATGAAAGGCGTTTGGCGCGGCTACGAGATGTATGAAAGAAACGCAGGACGGGTGATCCCGGTTTTTAGGCTGACCCCGTCAAACCCCCGCTAATCTCTAGCGCATGAGAACTAACCAGAAACTTAACCGCAAACTAATCGGCGCTATCGCCATCGGCAGCGTTGCAAGCCTCGCAGCCATTCAGCCCGCGTTCGCGATCGAGTACGACAAATACCGCGCGACCCCGTCCACCAACACCGCCAAAGTTGGCGAGACAATCACGATTACTGGCAAGACTGCGGCGAAATCCATGGTTCCGGGCGAGAAGCCTTACCCCGGCCCAGGTGACACCCTTTGTACTTACCTTTACGTAAAGAAGGTGCCCTCTAGTTACCGAATGACATTCACAGACACCGAGACAGGTAAGACCACATCAACGAAATGGCCGGGTGGGCCTGGGTGGTTGCAAGTTGATAACTGCACGAAGGTTCAGTCGAATCGTGCTTTCACAACGACCTTGGTGCTAGGTACGGCCGGGCTTGGCAAGAAGACCTACGCGATGGGTGACGGCTCAGACGACAACGTCGGTGTTTACATGTTGCCTGAGAACGTCGCGGCGTCGAACAAGTTCGACATAACAGGGACTAACTAGCTAGAGACAAGTTGCGCGGCTGGCCGCGGGTAGCTAGTGCTTGGCCGCGGGCGGCTGGTGCGCTAGTTAGCCGGGGTTAGCCCTGCAGCGATTTTGAGTGCGGGCTGCAAATTCATGCCGCCAAAGCCGATGATGACGTTAGTAGCTGGGGCGTTGCCGACTTTCGGCATGGTTGCAGACAACGTGCCGCCATATTGTTTGTAGTTACGCGACTGCGCCTGGCTACAAACTGCGCCACCGTCGTTTAAGCAGCCGCTGTAGATAGTCCACTTCACGCCGTTGATTGTGCGCGTGCCCATGTTCGCGCCGTACGCGCCGTCGGCACAGATCGGGTCACCTTGCAATAACGCAAACCAACGACCTTGGTACCACTGGCTCTGTTTCTTGTTCTGGGCGTAGTGGCCAACGAGAGAGTCCTCCATGTTGGCGCCTGAGCCGCAATCAAAGCTTTGCACTTGGCTCTCTTTTAGGCCGTTAGTGAAGCTTGGTTGATAAATGGTGTAGCTCACACCAACTTGAAAATCTTCATAGGGGTTGCCCGAGCCCATTGCGTGGACGGGGGCGGTCGCAAGTGCGCTGGCGGTGACGAGTGCTGCGGTGGCGATAGTGGTGGCGGCCGCGCGGGCCTTGCGCGCGGTAGCGATAGTGGCGGCGAGTGATTTCGTCGAAGTTGCCATGAGCCAGAGGTTACAGGCGGCCGGCCCAAATCGCGGCCAGCAAGCCACGATTACAGACGGCCGGCGGCGCGCATACGCGTTAAGTAGTGGCGTAGCTCAGGGGTGTTGGGGTCGTCCAACATTTGCTGAGGGTCACCAGCCTCGATCACGCGCCCCCGATAAAGAAACATCAACGTGTCGGCGACGTGGCGAGCAAAGCCCATCTCGTGAGTAGCAATCACCATGCTGACACCGTCTTTGCGAAGGTCTTCAACGAGTGAGAGCACTTCGCCAACTAACAACGGGTCAAGGGCGCTGGTGACCTCGTCCAACAAAAGTAATAGCGGCTTGGTTGCAATCGCCCGCAAGATGGCAACGCGCTGCTGCTGCCCCCCACTTAGGCGATCGGGGTAAGCGTCGGCTTTATCTGCCAGCCCAAACCTTTCAAGCAGCGCCATCGCTTCGGTGCGAGCTTGCTCAGGCGGCACGCGATGAACTTTGATCGGCGCCAAAGTGATGTTGCCAATTACGCTCATGTGCGGAAAGAGATTGAATTGTTGAAAGACCGTGCCGATTCGCCGCCGCACGTCATCTGGTGCCACACCGATCGCGGTGATGTCCGCACCATCTAGAAAAATTTGGCCATCATCAACGCGCTCTAGCAAATTGATACACCGAAGCAGCGTGGATTTACCCGAGCCCGACGCCCCTATTACGACATTCACACTGTGCTTGGGCAAAGTAAGGCTCACATCATCAAGCACCACGTTTGTGTCGAATGTCTTTCGCACGTTGTTACAAAGCAGCACGTCGTTGGTCAAATCGGAATACCGATATCTGAGCGCTTGTCGATTCGGCGCGCAATCGCGTCAGTCACCCGTGTCATAGGGATCGTCAACATCATGAATAACAACCCCGCTACTACATAGGGGGTGAAATTGAAAGCCTTCGCAGTCATGATGCCTGCTGCTCGAACCGCATCAATGGCCCCGAGAATCGAGATCAACCCGCTGTCTTTTTGCAGCGAAACCAAATCGTTTAGCAAGGCCGGTGTCACTTTGCGCAAAGCCTGTGGTGCAACCACGAATCGCAACGTCTGCCACTGACTTAAGCCCAACGCACGCGCGGCCATTCGCTGCGTCGGGTTCACCGCTTCTATACCTGCGCGCAAAACCTCAGCTACGTAAGCGCTGTACGTCAACACAAGAGCCATGCCGCCGAAAAAAATCACACTGCTTGGTAGCCAAGAAATTCTTAACGCTGGAATACCCAGGCCTAACCCCAACATCACGATGATTAGAGGTAACCCGCGAAATATGTCGGTGTAAACGGTTGCGATTAGTCGGACGGGGGCTAACACCGGGCTGGTGGTTGTGCGAGCGACCGCAACTAGCGAGCCGAGAATCGCAATACATATGGCGGCGATGATCATCACGCGCAGGTTCAACCAGAGGCCTTGGGCCACTCGCGGAAGTGATTCGAGAAAGTAGGGCCCGTCAAGAAAAGACTCTTGTACGCGCGGCCACCCGGGTGAGTTGCGAATGATGAAGGCGAGAACCCCGAGCACGACGATGGTGCTAATTACCGCCGTCAGCGTGGCTTTGACCGACGCACGCTTGGCTGCAGCCTCGCGCTCTTTGCGAAGAAGCGACGGTTGATACGCACTCATGCCACCGTCACTGTCGCGGTTGGCGAGCGAGGTCACTTGGTCACTTTGCCAGAGGGTTAATGTCTAGTGGTGAGCGAAGTGGCGGCCTTTAAATGAGTGAGGCAAAAATGCTTTGGCAGCACGACGAGGTTCGAGTTAGCGATCATGGCGATTTTCTTGAGGTCACGTTGTGCTCGCCTGAGAATCGAAATGCGCAGGACCCGAATACTTGGCGCGCACTTGCCGAGGTGGCCAATAAGGTGACGGCGCAAACGCGCGTGGTGATCTTGAATGCGCTGGGGGTGAGTTTTTCGGCGGGGCTGCACAAGAAGATGTGGGGCGCCGCGGGTGCTGACGCGGCCGCGGGTGCGGACGGGGGCGGCGCGCGAGGCGCGGGTGCTGACGCGGCCGCGAGCGAGCCGGTGCAACACGAAACCCTCACCTCGTTGATTCGCCACGACGACGAAACCATGGATCGTTTCATTCAGCATGCGCAATCAGCATTTACCTGGTGGGCCAACTCACCGGCTATCACCATCTCCTCTGTTCAGGGGCACGCCATTGGTGCTGGTTTTCAACTAGCCCTTGGTTGCGACTTAATCGTCGCGGCCGATGACGCGCAATTTGCAATGCGTGAAACCAGCATGGGAATCGTGCCTGACTTAGGCGGCACTTGGCCGTTGGTCAAGCGCATCGGCTACTCGCGCGCTCTCGAGATCTGCGCAACCGGCCGCTTTGTCACCGCTAAAGAAGGGCTTGAAATCGGCTTAGTCGACCGAGTAGCACCACTGACTCAACTAGGCCCTGCCACCGAACAACTAAGGCTCGAACTCTCGAGTGCGCCAATAGACGCAGTCAGGTCGCTGAAGCAACTTCTGCGTGCTGCACAAGTCAGCACCAAGCCTGAACAATTACATCTTGAGCGAGCTATGCAGATCCAACGCCTAAGGTCATTTTGAGTAAATCCGCCCCGCGCTCGCCATATTCAGATGACCGCGCAAAACGACAACTTGAGAGACTAACCACCTTTAGTGACGGTGTAATAGCGGTTGCAATAACGCTGTTGGTTTTGCCCTTAATCGACTCATTGAATCAGTCGGCCACAGAGGGCGGCGAAAAAATCATCCGCGAGAACATCCCGATGCTGATTGCATTCTTCTTTACATTTGCGATTGTCGCCTTGATGTGGACATTGCACAATAAAGTTTTTGGAGTTCTCAAGAGGTATGACGCGAAAATCTTCTGGCTCAACGCGCTTTTTTTGGCGCTTATTGCCCTGTTGCCTTGGGTAAGCGCGCTAGACATAGTTCCTTCAGAGGTTGGCCCCAATGTCTCAGGCTGGCAACCCCTTGCGTCTCTCGTTTACTGGACGACTTTGGGTTCAGTGCAACTTTGTCTTGCTTTGCTGGCTGTCTACATAATCAAACACCCTGAATTACTCGCGCACCCGAAGGAATCACTTACCAATGTCAACGTAACTCGTGGGTTTAGCTTCACGATTGTGTTCTATGCAATCGGTGTCTTTAGCTACGTCTTTGCCGACATTGGGCCCTACCTGCCCCTCATCTTGATACCGGTAGGTGTCATCGTCGGTAGATGGTCGTCAAGCTACGACCGCGATAAGGCCAAATGACATTGGCACAAAGTGAGGGGGGTTAGATCGTCACGGTAACCGTCAGCGAAGATGCTGCAAAGCCATTTGGTCAGAAGATCACTGACGGGCAACACACCTGGAACGCAGACGAGCCCGCCCGCCTCGGCGGCCAAGACACCGGCCCGGGCCCCTATGAATTGCTGGCTAGCTCATTAGGTGCGTGCACCTCGATGACGCTACGCATGTATGCAATCAAAAAAGAATGGCCGCTTGACCACGTCGAAGTAATGATCGAACACGAAAAAATTGACAACAAAGACGTAATGCGACGCCACATCAAAGTAAGTGGCCAGTTAGATGAAGAGCAGATTCAGCGCCTGCTCGAAATTGCAAACCGCTGCCCCGTCCACCGAACTTTGAGCCCTGCGATATCGATCACTAGCGAAATAGCTCTCGATAGAATGACGCCATGACAAATAACTCATCACCAACTTACGCAGCGCAATTTGAAAAAATGAAGACCGGCAAAGGCTTCATCGCCGCACTCGACCAAAGCGGCGGCAGCACGCCGAAGGCTCTTTCGCTCTATGGGCTCTCTGAGGCCGACTACACAACTGAGGCCGCAATGTTTGACCGCATTCATGAGATGCGTTCGCGAATCATCACTAGCCCCGCATTTAATGGCACTCGCGTCGTCGGTGCGATCTTGTTCGAGATGACGATGGAGCGCCAGGTCGACGGCATGGGTGCCGCTGCGTACCTGTGGCAGAAGAAGAACGTAATCCCGTTTTTGAAAGTGGACAACGGCCTAGCCGACGAAGCAAACGGTGTTCAGTTGATGAAGCCCATACCTGAATTAGGTGATCGTCTGGCTCGAGCAAACGTGCACGAGGTCTTTGGCACCAAGATGCGTTCAGTCATCAAAACCGATAACCAATCAGGGGTGGACGAAGTCGTCGCTCAGCAGTTTGCCATCGGTAGAGAGATTCTTGACGCCGGTCTAGTGCCGATCATCGAACCCGAGGTTGACATCAAGAGCCCACGCAAAGCCGAGTCAGAAGTGATGCTTAAGGCAGCTCTTAACAAGGCTCTTGACTCGGTGCCAGCGGACAAGGTCGTGATGTTCAAATTGAGTTTGCCGAGCGTTGCAGGCTTCTACAGCGAATTCGTTTCTCACCCGAAGGTCTTGCGCGTAGTGGCGCTCTCAGGTGGGTACTCACGCGATGAAGCCAACAGGTTGCTAGCTGAGAACCCGGGTGTGATTGCGAGCTTCTCGAGAGCTTTGACGGAAGGCCTAAGTGCGAAGCAAAGCGATGCGGAATTTAACGCAACCCTCGACGCGACAATACAAAGCATCTACGACGCTTCGATAACTTAAACAACTTGCTCACCGTCTATTCGACGACGTGGTGCGGGTACTGCGTTCGACTAAAAGATCAGATGCGCCGAGCTGGGCTTGAGTTCGCTGAAGTGAACATCGAAGAAGATGAGGCGGCTGCGAAGTTCGTCGAGGGTGTCAATGGAGGTAACCAAACCGTGCCGGTGGTGAAGTTCGCAGATGGCTCAACATTGACGAACCCATCGATAAAAGAAGTAACTGAATACGTTGCCGGCGCGAACGCCTAAGCAAAAGGCGGCGCGGGCCGCCGGGCGCGTTGCGGCCAGCAAGGCGGTGCAAGCTCGCGAACGCGCTTACATCCGTGCACACCCGAGCCCCCGTCCATTTAATCGTGGGGATCTCGTCCCAACCATCATCATCGCGGCAGTCGTCACCACAATGTTCATCGCCCTTAATTCTTTTTACAACGTGGACGGGGGCATTCGCATTACTGGCCCCGGTGCCAATATGTCGCAGCCAGCAAATGGGCTAACCGTCGTTATCGACCCAGAAGAAATGCAACCAGCAACCGGCAAGATGTCTGTTGACATAAACGTAATCGCAACTGATACGAGCCTGATCAACACCGATCGCACGTTGCGACAGGCAATAACGGTGGACGTAATCACCAATGAGTCAGCAACTGAGATTGTGTTGCCCGCTGGTGAGATCCCCCGCGGCACAACCGTCTACCCACCAATCGATGGTGATTACGCGAATTACCCGCTGGACAAATATCAAGGCAAGCTGTTCATCAGGGCTAAAGAAACCAAGAGCGGCGCACAGATCCCAGTCTTTTTGAAAACCGATCAGGGCATCTACAACTGGAGTACGAAGATGATCTTGCCGGTGAACCCAACCATCGCTCGAGTAGCTGGCGTTAATGGCGAGGGGTTGGTGATCATGGACATGCAAAGATCGACGACGCTAATCATTTTCTTAGGCCTAATTGGTGCGTTGGTAGCCGGCGTCACCGGTGTCGCGGTTTATTTGGCTGGAATGATCTTTACATTTAGGCGAGTGCCGAACCTAACGATGCTCGCGTGGGTGACCACCGCACTTTTCTCGTTCTTAGTTTTGCGCAGCACTCTGCCAGGGGCGCCCCCTCTAGGTGCGGCGATTGACGTGTTTTTGTTCTTTTGGGCGATCTTGGGGCTGATGTCGGCGATGTTGATGGTGGCAATTGCCTGGTCACGCCAGCAAAAAGCCGTGCTACTCGAACAATCTCGCCCCCGCCGCTAACGGATTTTTGTTGAGGCGCTAAGCCACGAGTGCGGTCGGCACTAACGATTCAATTAATAGCCGAACCGTCTCGTCGTCATCGTGTGTGTAACGCACGGAAGTTTCAGCCGCCGGCAAATCAGCGCCTACCACGGACACTTTCGAGTCGCGCTCGTCACACCACTTAAGCAATTCAGGCTGCCACTTAGAGCCTGCGAATAGCAGCATTCGGTAATCGAGGGTCTTGGTCAGATAGACATCAATGTGAGACCAATCCCCAGTTTCGCAAGCACTAGCGGCCAGCCTTGGTATTTCGCGAATCATCAATGCGCCTTGTTGTGCGTTACAAAAGCGCTCGGCTGCGCCTACTACGAATGCTTGCCCCGTACCTAGAACTTGCGTGGCGAGCGCTGGCCCCCACTTAGGTGAACTAGACAAAATCGATTGTGCTGCTTCAGCTGCTGCGTGCGCGGCCCGTGCGGTTTTGGCCGCGTTGCCGGCGTTGCGCTCAGTCAATGCCAATAAGAAGGCGAGCGTGTGGTGATAACTGCGGGTTGCTACCCCACTTTGTTCGACTTCTGCGCCGAGTAAGACTTCGTAGTCGGCGATGTTGCTCAATGGCGAACCCGGGGTGTTCGTCAGGGCAATAAGTGGCGCAGCGCCAGTTTGTTTATAGAAGTCAGCCGCAGCTAGAACTTCGGGTGATTTGCCCGATGCTGAGACCGCAATGACCACATCCCCTGGTTGAATCTTGGGCAGTGCTTCGGCGCTGGCGATGACTGAAAACACTTCTTGGCCGATCGCTTGTAGTCGCAGCGCCATAGTTTGATTCGCAAAATTGGACGAGCCCATACCTAGTAGAACAAGGCGGCTGGCTGCAGAAACCGAGCTTGCCTGCCATGGGTTAGCTGTCTCGAACTGTCGGGCGATATTGCTCAGAGTTTCAGGCAACAAAGCCAAGTCATCAGCGAGTAACTCAGTCTTCATGAACTACCATCAAACATGGCATCAAGAGCAGCGTCAGGTACGTAGACCCAATGCGGCAAGTACTGCACCGCGTAAAGATATTCACGAATCTCTTGTTGGACGGTGAACAAGCTCATCAAATTCGGGTCAAATAGTTCTTGTGCTTTTAGTGAGGTGAGTTCATCTTGGTAAGCCTGTAGGAAAGCCCGTTGGGCACGCGGTACCCAAGTTGAAATCATCTTGTCGTTGACATCTTGGTTTCTGTGCAATGTCACCCGAGCCACGTGATCAATTGCTGAATACATGCTGGCGACGTCTCGAGTGGGCGGCTGAAGCGATTGAGTGTTGCTTAGCTCGGTTAACGGGTTTTCGTCGAAGTCGATGATTAATAACTGCCCGTCTGGGTCGCGAAGAATCTGACCGACGTGATAGTCGCCGTGTATCGGTGTGATCGTGGCCTCAGCACTTGGCACAAAAGACTTAATTGCATTTTCAATTTTCGCGATGTGGCGCCAAAGGGCCCGCGAAGGATCGTCGGCCAGCTTGGTCTTAGCTTCATTAAGTTCTAAGAGAGCTTGACTTTGCCAGCTTTGGATAATCTGCTGGCTCGCGAGCGACTTACTCAAACTAGAAAAAGCTGCATGCATCTTTGCCGTCATTGCACCGATTCGCTCGAAAGGCGATATGGCATCTACCGACTCGCCTCGACCAAAAGAGCGCAAGAGATCAACCGCCCACACCCAGCCATCCGTTGCGCCAGGTATGTAGCGCGAAACGGTCGCAATCAAGCACGGCTGACTTGATGGTGAGCCTTGCCAGGTAAGGGCCGCATCTAGTCGCGGTGTCAGTGCGGGTGAGGTTTGCAAAGCAAGTAACTTCTCGACCGCTGCCGAAGGCCTTGCTAATAACTGCCACTTCACCAAGTAGCGCTCATCAACAACAATCGACCTGTTGAGTTGATCTACGTCGACTGAGCGCTCTAACGCATTTGTTGGCGCAGCTAAAGGTAGGCCGGTCTTGGCAAAAGACTGCCAATTGAAATTCGCGTGCCAGCCAAATTCCATTTTCAACAGTGAAGTGCTGACTGCGTCGTCACTAACTACGCGGGTGCCCCCGTCCGATTGATTGATCTGTAGCGGCGAAACCAAAAGGCCCTTTTCGGTTTTGCTGATTGCCACGACTGATTCAAAGTTTGCGGCGGCAGGAAGCACCAAATGATCAACCAACTCGAAAGCATCACCCCAAGCCGCGGCCTCATTTCGCCTACGCGGGGGCAAAAGATCAAAAAGGGTGAGGCCTTGAAGTTGAGCTAGGACAGCGATTGGCTACTCACTGAAAGATCACTTGCCAGCGTTTGCTAGCGCCACCTGCTCGATGATTTCAGCACCGACTTTTGTTCCCTGACGCGATTGAATGGCCCGCGACACCTGCTGCAGCCTCTCTTTTAGGGCTGCGTCATTTAAGAGTGAATCCATTGCTTCATTCATCTCTTCGTCAGTGAACGCATAAGTAGCAAGTCTTCGGCCGAACCCAAGTTCATGAATACGTTGGGCGTTGTCGTATTGATCCCAAAACAGCGGTAGCAAGATCATGGGTTTACCAAAATGCAGTGACTCGGTGGTGGTGTTGTTGCCCCCGTGGGTGATAACCAGATCTACGTCACCAATGATTTTGGTCTGCGGCAAGAACTCAGCACCCACCATGTTCTCGGCCAGCTCGTATTGATCATGCTGAGGGCCTTTTGAAACTATGAACTTGTGTTTGGTCTTGCCCAGCACCGAAATGAGGCGTTTCATCAGATCAACGTCGGCACTGCCTAGCGAACCCAGCGAAAGATAGATAAGCGAACTATCAGCCGGTCGGTTCTTCACTTCGTCTGGTAGCGAATATGGCTCGTCGGTGGAACGAACTGAGGAATCCATTCGGTACCACTTGTCGCCCAAAGGTCGTTCTTTCGTGTAATCGGCTTCTTCAGGGTAGAGATAGATGTTTGCCTCGGCTGAATCATGAATGAACTCGAGATACGGCAACGGGTCGGTGCCATTGTCGATACAAAATTGATTGAATTTTTCCCAGATGGGTTTAAGGACTTTCTCGTACTCAGCTCGATACGCCTGCCATTGCGATTTGTCATCTTGGGGGTAGCCAGAAAACGTCGGTGCGACCCCGTCCCCTTTCATCTCAAGGGGGTTGCATGAAACCACGCGAATAAACGGCTTACCCCCCGTAACCAACGCAGGAAAAGTCAACACGTTATCTTCGACGATTACGTCTGGTTTGACCCGCTCGATTATCTCTTTTAGTTGCGGCTCGCAGTAGACAGCACCATCTATAAGTGCTTGAAATGTTGGTGCAATGAACGTAGAAATCTGTTCGATTGTCGGCTTGCGAAATTCAGGTGCCGTATCGCGGATGAAGTCCTTCCAGAATGCGCCTGCGTCTTGGGTCGCTGCGACTTCGGGGTCAGGCGGTGGCGCGAGATCTACTAAGTCTTCTTCGAAGCCCAGCGCTTCGAGTTTGCCTTTCCAAGAAGATTCAGCAGCAAACACGACTCGATGCCCTTTATCTTTCAAAATCTTGCCTAAGCCGATGCATTGATTGGTGGGCCCATAGGCCGATTCAGGCATGAACAAAATCGTCATTCGACGCTCAGCCATCAAACACTCCTTAGTTGGACGGGGCCCTTCGAACCAACTGGCGTAACGGTTGATATGGCTCAACCCTAGAACGCTGCCGAAGTTGGCTAGGCGCCCCTGCCGAAGGCGCCGCCACTCGCAGGCCTTCTAGGCTTGGTTGCAACTTGCAGCAACTGGTGCGAGTTGCGCTGGCAACCCGTCCACCTCGATCAAGAAAGACAGGAGCAAACATGCGACAAAGAGCGCTCACCAAGAAAGCTTCTTGGGCCGTGATCATGACGGCAGCGTTGGCAGTAGCAGGTTGTGGAGGTGGATCTGGGGGTGCAGCACTAGACCCGGAAGCTGATCTTTCACAGCAGACTTTGACGACTTCAGTCTGGGCTGGTTATTACCCAGAAGATTTGGCCGAGCAGTTTCAAGGTGCCGTAGGCACGCCACTAACCATCACTAATCACGCCACCAACGAAGAAATCATGGCCAAGTTGACGGCTGGCGGTGACTCGGGCATTGACGTTGCGTTCGTGTCAGGGCAATTCGCTCAAGCCTTAAACGAGGCGGGGCTGGTCGAACCGATTAACCCTGACTTTGTTCCTAACTTGGCGAACCTCTACCCCGAGGCACAGTCACTTGCCTATGACAAGGGCAACAAGTTCTCTGTTCCTTACGCATGGGGCACCACTGGTATCTGCTACCGAAGCGATTTGATAGCTGAACCGACCAGCTGGAACGACATCTTGGAGCCCTCGGCAGAAAACAAGGGCAAAGTCACCGCGCTTGCAACTGAGCGCTGGTTGATGCTGCCAGCACAAAAGGCTCTTGGCTTCTCAGCCAACACGACCGACGAGGGCGAGATGGAGCAGGTCAAGCAAAAGTTGATCGCTGCCAAGCCGAACTTGTTGGCTTATGACGACACAACGTTCTATTCACGCTTGGTTTCTGGTGAAGCGAACGCGGTTGTCGCTTGGGACGGCTGGTGCAACTACGGCACTGCCGAAGACCCAAACATCAAGTTCACCGTGCCAAAAGAAGGCAGTGACCTCTGGGCAGACACCATGGTGATCTTGAAGACGTCTAAGAACAAAGAGGCGGCACACGCCTTCATTAATTACATCTTGGACACCAACAACCACGCGTGGGTGGCCGAGAACATCTTGTACAAGGTGCCGAACAAGGCTTCTATGGACAAGGTGAAAGAACTCGTGGCGACCTTCCCGAATTTGGGAACTCAGCCAGCCGAGTTGCTAAAGGGCGAATCGTTAGTCGACCTTGGTGAAGCAGGACCTCTCTACACCAGGATCGCAACCGAGGTCACCTCTAGCTAGCAAGTTGGCTGCCACAGCCGAATTGGCGGGGCGCGACGCTGCAAAGCGTCGCGCCCTGTTACTACGTAGCGTCTTTGCCGGGCCAGGGCTGCTCTATGTAACGGCTTTCATGGCCGTGCCTGTCTTGCTCGTACTTGTTTCGTCGTTTTTTCAACGTGGGCGTTTTGGCGGGATCGTCTATCAGTTCACGCTAGAAAACTTCGCACGAGCTTTTGAACCCGTCTACGTGCGAGTATTCACCATTTCAATCGTCATTGCTGGCATCACGACTCTGCTCGCACTACTAATCGGCTACC
Source organism: Actinomycetota bacterium (assembly GCA_016870945.1). Classification (GTDB taxonomy): domain Bacteria; phylum Actinomycetota; class Actinomycetes; order S36-B12; family UBA5976; genus VGAH01. The sequence goes on from VGAH01000012.1 coordinate 12,725, forward strand.
CGACGGCCTATGCAATCGCGAAATTGCCCAAGAAGTGGAAGACAGTTGCGCTCGTTATGGTCGTGCTGCCTTTCTGGACCAACTTTCTAATTCGCACTTACGCGTGGATTTTGTTACTGAATTCTGAGGGCCCAGTAAACCAAACACTTTTGAACCTCGGCGTAATCGGTGCGCCGATTGGTTTCTTGTACACCCCGTCGGCGGTAGTTGTTGGGCTGCTCTACGCGTACTTGCCGTTAATGATTCTGCCGATTTACGCAGCGGTAGAGCGCCTTGACCCCGAGGTCGCTGAAGCCGCAAGCAATTTGGGTGCTTCGCGAGTCAGGGTCTTCTTTTCGATAACGCTGCCGCTTACGTTGCCCGGCGCGATGATTGGCGCGATCTTCGTCTTCGTGCCAAGCCTTGGCAATTTCATCGTGCCTGAACTCTTAGGCGGGGACAAAATCGCAACTGTCGGTAATTTGATTCGCGATCAGTTTTTGGTGGCAAGAGACTGGCCATTTGGTTCTGTGCTTGCGCTCTTTGTAATTTTATTGCTAGTCGGGTTGTTTGCATTGCAGGCCTACATAAGCCGGCGAATCAATGGGGTGGCTCGTGCGTGAACTCGGGTGGCTACGACTGCCGTTAGCGCTTACCTTCATATTTCTGTACATGCCGATTCTGGTGTTGAGCATCATGTCTTTTAATGCCAGCAAGATCCCGTTCGTTTGGACGGGGTTTAGCACGCGTTGGTACGTCGAACTGGCCAACAACGAAGAGATTCGCCAAGGATTCATAAACACCATGATCGTGGCGATTGGTGCAACCATCGTTGCCACGGCCCTGGGCACTTTGCTGGCAATCGGCTTGGCTCGCTATTTTCGCTCGGTAATTCTGGATGCCTACAGCTTGGCGCCCGCCATCGTCCCTGATTTGGTTCTAGCTATTGGGCTTTTGATGTTCTTTACCGCACTGAGTTTCTCGTTGAGTCTTTTCTCGGTATTGCTCTCACACGTTGTATTCGGAATGGCTTTCGTGGCCGCTGTCGTTACGGCAAGAATCGGACAAATCGACTCAAGTCTCGAAGAGGCAAGCCGAGACCTTGGGGCCTCAGCGGTTTCAACGTTCTTTCGAGTGACAGTGCCGAGCCTCGCACCGGCAATCATCGCCGGCGCGCTGCTGGTGTTCACACTAAGTATCGATGAATTCGTGATTGCGTTCTTTACCGATGGCCCTCGCACCCCAACTCTGCCCCTCGTCATTTATTCGATGGTGCGATTCGGGGTAACCCCGGAGGTCAATGCCCTAGGCACTTTGTTGCTATTGGTTAGCTTCACATTCGTGATTGCCGCGCAACGAATTACCAAATTGACAGATTCGATATGAGTGAGTTGGGTTTAAGGCAATGACGGTGAACCGAGACGTGTTACTTCACCTTGGCAACGTGAGCAAGAGTTTTGGCGACGTCAAAGCCGTCGAGAGTGTGTCGTTGGACATCTACGAAAATGAGTTTTTCGCTCTGTTGGGGCCCTCAGGCTGCGGCAAGACCACGTTGTTGCGCGCAATCGCCGGCTTTGAAGACGTCGATCAAGGTGAGATCCTCATCGAAACTGGGGGCCAATCACAGAACCTGTTGACGTTGGCGCCGAATAAGCGCCCGGTGAACCTGATGTTTCAGTCGTATGCGCTCTTCCCGCACATGAATGTTTTCAAAAATGTCGCCTACGGGTTAGAGCGTGAAGGCCTTGGTAAAGACGAGGTACGAAGAAGAGTTGACGAGGTCTTAAAGACCGTTGGGTTGACGGACAAAGCGAACGCTCGTCCGTCGCAACTTTCGGGTGGCCAAAAGCAACGTGTCGCTTTGGCGCGGGCAATCGTTAAGCGACCAAGAATGCTGCTTTTGGACGAGCCGCTCTCAGCACTTGACCGAAAGGTGCGGGCTGAAATGCAGGCCGAGCTCAAACGATTACAACACGAAGTCGGTATCACGTTCGTCGTGGTGACCCACGATCAAGAAGAGGCCATGAGCACGGCCGACCGAGTTGCCGTCATGAACGAAGGCAGAGTTCAACAGATTGCAGACCCCTTAACCCTTTACACCGAACCTGCCAACCGGTTCGTGGCCGATTTCATAGGTAACAGTTCGATGTTTGAAGGGGTTACCAACGCGAACGGGCTCGACTTCGCCGGCGTGCAATTACCTGCACGCAATTCGAGAGGGGTCAGTGGCGAGGCAGTTTTAGTTGTGCGTCCCGAGGATGTACTGATCGCGTCGTCGCGTGGGGGCTCGGGGTTATTAGAGGGTGAGGTGGTCGAGACTCACTTCTACGGCGGCTCGTCGTCGATCACGATTCGTGTCAGTGGAATGGCGCGATTGGTGTTCTCATCACACACGGGTTCACCAAAAAATCAGGTTGGGAGCTCAGTCTGGATCTCGTGGGAGCCTGAAAAGGCCCTATTATTGGCGCGATAACCAAGGGGGGTTAGTGAAGAAAACTGAGAGTTTGAAAGTTGGTTTGAGTTTGGTTACTGGCGCGATTGCACTTAGCGCATGTGGGGGAAGTGCCGAAACTGATGCACCGCCAAGAAACGGTAAGAACCAGTTGGCTAACCCCGCTTCGGTTTATTGCGTTGACCAGGGCGGCACTTTGGAGATCGCTCAAGAAGCTGAGGGCGAAGTCGGCTACTGCAATCTGCCTGACGGCACTCGTATCGAAGAGTGGGAGTACTACCGAACCAACAACAAGATCGAAGAGTAAGTCGGTAGGGGTTTTGGCGATGGAATACGCGTTGTCGACCAAGGTCAATGCGCCTTTTGCTGAAACGGTTGAGCGTGTGCGCGCTGCCCTTGCGACTCAAGGGTTTGGGGTTGTTAGCGAGATAGATATTGCCGGCACGTTAAAGAAGAAGATTGACGTTGATGTGCCGCCGCAGCTGATTCTCGGGGCGTGCAACGCCCGTCACGCCTACCGCGCCATGCAGGCTGAGCCGTCGATCTCGGTTTTGCTGCCGTGCAATGTCGTCGTGCGCGAAGTTGACGACGACACTTTGGTCGAGATGATCAACCCGCAAACGATGGTCGAGGTGACTAACAACGCCGAGATGCGCGCTGTTGCCGACGAAGTCAGCGCGATGTTGGGCGCGACCTTAAGCGAGTTAGAGCAGGCGGCTTAAGCCTTTCGGTTGGGCTTGAGAGTCCAGACTGTGCGGACTCGTCCAGTCACTTTGCCCTCTGCATTGGTGACTTCTGAGACAACTTCGAACTCTGGGCGTTTGCCCGCTGCGAGCTCTGCACGAATTTCGCCTTCGTTGCCGTTTAGTTTTGCGGTGGCCGTCAGTGGCCCCAGTGCGATAGAAAGAAACTCAATAGTTGCCGTCACTGGCAGCAAGGTGGCTTTACCAAGTAGGTCACTAAATGTTGCGAGCGCTGCCGCGCCAGTTGCTGATTCAGCGGCTGCGAACATGACTGCCGCATGCGGGCCGCCAACGTGATTGCGATTCTGCTCGGCATCTGGCAGGTGTACGACCGTTCGTTCGGGGCTCACTTCGCGATATTCGAGATTAAGGGTGCTAACTAACGGCACGAGTTGATGCATGGTCGCACCGATTTGATCAAGCGGGATCTTTGAACTCAATTTTCACCTTACTCCCCTTTTTTATGCCGAGCTGCTTTGCGGCACCGCTTCGTAGTTCTAGAACATATTGGACGGGGTCAGCACCTCGGCCGTAGATGGGGCAAATCTCGGTTTCACAGGGTGGGGCGCTAGGGGTGATTTTGCGAACGCGGTCTTTGTAGACGAAGACCATGTCGAGTGGGTGGTTGATGTCTTTTGTCCAGAAGGTGGCGGGTTCGGGTGGGTCGAAGACGAACAACATGCCGCGCTTTAGGGGCAGTTGCGGGCGGCCAATCATGCCGGTGCGGCGTTGTTCGGGTGTGGCTGCGACCTCGAGTGCGATTTTTTGTCCGGCGATTGTGGCGGTTGCCGTGATTGGTAGGTATTGCGGTGTTGGGGCTACTTGTGCGCTGGCGCTCGTCGCTTGTGCGCCGGCGCTGGTGGTCGCTGCGGCTAGTGCGATGCACGCGGTTGCAGCGCCAACGATCACCCTCGCCCACACACCAGCCAGACTAAGGCGGTGAGTCAGACGGTAAAGGCCCCTGGGGTGTTCCCACTTATCGCGCTAATTGCGGCGGCAATCGTCGCCAACATCAACTTAGCCGTTGCAAACGTGGCGCTGCCAACAATCGGCGCACACTTTGGCGCGTCACAAGTTGAAATCAACTTGGTTGCAGTCGGGTTCACACTCGGGCTTGCCGCGTCCGTCTTGTATCTAGGTGCAATCGGCAATGCATATGGTCGCAAGAAACTGCTGCTGTTAGGCCTAGTGCTCTCAATTCTGTTTGCTGCTGCAGCTTCTTGGGCGCCAAACATCGAAATTCTCATCACCGCGCGAGTACTAGGCGGGGTGGCAACCGGCATGGTCTACCCAGTCACCCTCGCCATGATCACTTCGATCTATTCAGGCAAGCAACGAACGCAAGCAATCGCGCTGTGGTCAGGAATTGGTGCGGCCGCCTCAGGAGTTGGCGCGGCAATTACGGGGTGGCTATTGACATTCGCCTGGTGGGGCTCAGGGTTTGCGATAACTATTCCACTTAGCGTGCTGGTCTTGGTTATGTGCGCCTTCT